>JBPYFF010000160.1:0-4283 GCA_051984455.1 Acidimicrobiales bacterium
ATGTCCGGCGGCACCGCGAGGAGGTGGCTTTCCACCGGGCGCAGCCACCCGGCGGCGTAATGCAGGACAACACCCAGCCTGGGCTTGTCGGTGCGGTTGGCACCGCCGCCATGCCAGACGCTGCCGAGATAGACGAGGGCGGAGCCGGCTGACATCTCGACCGCGACCGTCGGAGTCGCGGGTTCGGGCCGGGCGTCGACCCACCGATGACTGCCGGGAACGACGCGGGTGGCGCCGTTCGCGACGGTGAACTCCTCCAGCGGCCACATGACGTTCACTACCAGTTCGTCGTGCGGGCGGGGGATGGGATAGATGGCGTCGTCGGGGTGGAGCGGCTGGGCGCTCTCACCGGGCCCGATCGCGATGGCAGCCGGTGCGCTCAGCTGATAGTGGCCAAGCACGCGGTCGAGAACGTCCAGCACCTGCGGATGCATGGCCAACTTGTCAAGCGAGCGGGTCTTGGCGAACAGGGCATAGACCCGCCGTGTCCTGCGCCCTTCGAAGTCATCCCGACCCGTCGGCACGCGCTCGAGAATGGTTTCCAGGTCGGTCTTTGCCCGTGCGATCTCGCCGCTCCCGACCGCGTCCGGGAGCATGACGTAGCCGTCCTGGCCAATAGTGGCGACGATCTCATCTATCATCGGATTGACCCTCCCTAAGGGAATGTCGTCACTCTAATCCTCCAGAAGGGAATGTCAACATGGCGGAACCTTCACCCTCAACGCCGCTGAACGCGACGCAGGGTTCCCTGCTCGGCCTTCTCAGCGACGGACCGGCGACCGGCTGGGAGTTGTTGCAGAGGGTAGAGAGCGGCCTTTCCCGCTTTTGGAACGTGACCCCGAGCCACCTGTACCGGGAACTTCGGGCGCTCGAACAACGGAAGCTGGTGAAAGCGGCGAGCCCTGGCGTCCGGGAGCGACGTCCCTTCAGCATCACCCCGGCCGGCAGAAAGGCGTTTCGGGCATGGATCGCCCGGCCACCGGGACCCGAACAGATCCGCTTCCCGTTGCTGGTCACCCTGTGGTTCGGGCGTCACCTGGATGGTCAGACGCTGAGTCGTTTTCTGACGCTCAGCCGCCAGGATCATGCACAACGCCTCGGGCTGTATGAACACATCTCGGCTTCCGACGACCACGTCGGCGCGGTCGTCGCCTTCGGGATCGCCTACGAACGTGCCGTCCTCGAGTGGCTGGACGGGCTCCTGCCCTAGGCCCTACTCCTTGTCCTCGATGACATCGAGGTTGTAGAAGGTGGGGCCGCCCTGGGTCTGGGCGGCGAGGCGCTGCGAGAACTCCTTCGTCGCGGGAAGCTGCGAATTTGTCATGGCCGAGTCATAGGAGTCGAAGAACACGATGTTGAAGTAGCGACCCGGGTTGTCGCGGTCCTGGCAGACGAGGCGTCGCCTCGCCGTCCGGCCACTTGCCGCCGCGGCCTCCCACTCGTTTCCGATCTTGCGCATCTCGTCGATCTTGTCCGTGCGGAACTCAATGATCTGAACAAACGCCATCTCGTCCTCCATGCTCCATCCGTGCCGGCACTGGCGCGGCCGGATCCGTCCCTTCCTCAGGCAGCCTAGGCCGATGCTTTCGAGTCTCGGTAATGTCATCGTTCATGGGGGAAGAGATCCGACTCCGCCAGGTTGCGCTGGTTGCGACCGACCTCGACACGGTTGTCAAAGCGCTCGAGGCCCAGCTCGGGTTGAGCTCTCCTTTTCACGATCCGGGCGTCTCTGAGTTCGGGCTCCACAACGCCGTCTTCTCGCTGGGCGATTCCTTCCTCGAAGTGGTGTCCCCGGTTCGCGCCGGTACGACCGCCGGCCGCTATCTGGAAAAACGTGGTGGGGACAGCGGGTACATGGCCATCTTTCAAGTGCCCGACATGGCCGAGGCCCGGAGCCGCGTCCGTGATCTCGGCGTGCGGGTCGTCTGGACCGCTGATCTGCCCGACATGGCCGGGACCCATCTGCATCCGAAGGACGTTCCTGGAGCGATCGTGTCAATGGACTGGGCCCGGCCACCCGAGTCCTGGCGCTGGGGTGGCCCCGATTGGACCGGGCGGGTGCCGCAACACGGCGGAGGCGGGATCTTGGGGCTGGGCGTCGCGGCGGTTGAGCCGATCCCCGTGGCGAGGCGTTGGGCAAGCATTTTGGGAGTCGATGCCGAGCCGGGAGACGATGCGGGCGCGTCCGGGGCGGGCGCGGCGGCGGCGAGGCTCACGCTCGACCATGGCCGCCAAGCGGTGCGGTTCATCGCCTGTCCATCCAGCGGGGCAGAGGGCATCGTGGAAGTAACCGTCGCCCTCGCAGAGCCGCCGGCCCGGCCACCGAAAGCGGTTGAGATCGGCGGCGTCCGGTTCGTGCTCTCACCACCACTACGGGAGGAATCAGTTTGAGAACGCTCGACACCGGCACCGACGAGCTCCTCGGCGAGGTGGACGACGGCGTCGCCCGGCTGACCATGAACCGTCCGGGTCGCCGCAACGCCCTTTCCACCGCCATGTTCGAGGGACTGGCCCGTGCCTTGGCCGAGGCCGAACTCGACGACGATGTCGGTGTCATTGTCCTGACAGGGGCAGGCGGGGCGTTCTGCGCGGGCGGCGATGTCAAGACGATGGCAGGAGAAGGCGACGGCCGGCCGGGCGGCTCCTCGCCCGCGGCCCCGTTATCGCTCGACGCTCGCATTCACCGCCAGCGGCTGAGCCAGCGTGCCACAAGTGGCCGGCTGTGGCAGATGCCGAAGCCGACGATCGCAGCCATTTCCGGACCGGCCGCGGGAGCCGGATTCTCGCTCGCCCTTGCTTGCGATCTTCGCTACGCCGTCGCCGGCGCCGTTCTCACCACCGCGTTCGCACGAGTTGGATTTTCCGGAGACTACGGAGGCACGTGGTTTCTGACCCGGCTGATCGGAACGGCCAAAGCACGAGAGCTCTATTACTTCTCGGACCGGATCTCCGCCGAGGAGGCCGAGCACCTCGGCATCGTCAATGCCGTCTTTCCCCCTGAGAGCTTCCAGCAAGAGGTCACCGACCGGGCTCGCCGGCTGGCCGCCGGTCCTCGCATCGCCTATCGCTACATGAAGGAGAACCTCAATCGAGCGGTGAATGGCGAGCTGGGCGATTGCCTGGACATCGAGGCGACCCACCACATCCACGCCGGGCTGACCGAGGACCATCGCGAAGCCGCACGGGCCTTTGTCGAGAAGCGGGAACCGAAGTTTCAGGGCCGATGATCGGATCGGCCCGTGATCGGCCTGGGTCCGCTCCTCGCTAGGGAGACGAGTTGGCGGGATCGACCCGGAAAGAAGCGGTCGCGGACGTCCCCTGATTTCCAGTGGCGATGACGTTATAGGTGCCCACCGGGTCTACCTGCTGGGTGAAATAGCTGGCCGAGACCGAGCCATCCGGTCCGGTGGGGTGAGGCGGTCCGGTGAACTTCTGCCCGTTAGGAGAGTCGATCTCGAATGTGACGGTCTCCGTGGGCTGAGCACCGGTCACCTTCAAGGTGAAGGTGGTGCCGGCGCGGCCACGAGCGGGCGAGACGGTGAGCCGGCCGGAAATACTGGTTGGCGGCGGCTTGGTTGCCGGCACTGTCGTGGTGGTCGACACGGTTGTGGTCGTCGTCGTGGGCGGGAGCGTAAGGACCAGCCCGGCCGTGATCCTGTTGGGGTCGGGAAGGTGGTTCATGGCGAGGATGGTGCTGAGCGGAACATTTAGCCGCTTGGCAATCAGGCCCAGCGAATCGCCCGCCTTGACCACGTAGGTGCTGAAGGGCGCGGTAGTGGTCGGTGCGATGGTTGGCGCGGGACGGGTCGTTGCCGTTGTCTTATGGGTACCGCCACCGCAACCGGCCGCGACGAGGGCTGCGCCGGCAACGGTCACCGCGAGATACCGGTACCGCTTTGCTGACCTCAGCCCCACGTCGCCTTACGGTAGGGCATTTCGACTGACAGCGTGCGCCAACCGACCGATCATCCCTCGTGCGTCTGGGCCTCCAGCGTCCGGCGCCGGCTGATGCGCAGTACGACGAACGTCACGACCAGCGCCGCTACCGCAGCCAGAACGGTGACCACGATGGGAGAGTGTCTGCCCGCATTGTTGCCCTGTGGGCGCGGCAGGTGCGGCAGCTGCGGCAGCTGCACGTAGTGGACCCCGACCGGCTGGGCCACCGGCACGCCACGCCCGGGCTCGTAGCCGGCCTGGACCGCAGAGGGCTGGTCCGCCCCGCTGGCATCGATGGCCAGGTCGTGGACGAGCTGCCCCGCGGGGGTGTCGATCCGGACGAGCGT
>JBPYFF010000161.1:0-5378 GCA_051984455.1 Acidimicrobiales bacterium
AGGGGGGCAACGACCCGAGCCAGCTCGGCCGGGTCATACTGACCATCTGCGTCCAGGGTGGCGATGTAGGTGGCCCCGTGCTCCCTCGCCAGCCGGTAGCCCAGCCGCAGCGCCGCCCCCTGACCGCGATTGTCGGGCATCTCCCACACGTAGGCACCGGCCCTTCGTGCCTCTCGGGCCGTGGCGTCGGTCGCCCCGTCCACCACGACGATCACACTCACGCCGACGGTGCAGATCTCGGCCGGAATCCTTGCGAGGGTCGAGCCGATCGCATCTGCCTCGTTGTACGCGGCCATGACGACGACAAGAGGCCCTGAGGTCGCCCCGACGGCTCCCGTTGCCGGCTGGTCTTCGAGACGCTTGCTATCCGCTGGCAACCGGGCTCCCGGCGAGCGGGCTCCCGGCCCCTACCGCTTGCGGCTGCCGGGGCCATGACGACCAGACCCGTCCGAGCCCGTCTTCGAGGCAGACCGTCGGGCGCCAGCCGAGGCTTCGAGCAAGCGTGTTGTCGACCAGAACCCTTGCCATCTCGCCCTGCTTGGGCGGCACCTGACGGACGGGCAGCGGCGCCCCCGTCACTTCCCTCACCATCTGGACGAGCGGGAGCACCGCTGTCGATGTGCCCGACCCGATCACGACCGGCCCGGTCACCTCCACGCCCATCGCCATCAGCACCGCCGCGACGACATCGTCGATGTAGACGTAATCGCGCATCTGGCTGCCGTCGCCGTAGACCTCGAAGGTGGTGCCCGACCGGGCGGCATTCAGCAGACGGGGCACCACCGTGTCCTTGCTTCCCATCCCCGGTCCGTAGACGTTCGTCAGCCGCAAGGCGGGGCACCGCATGCCGAACGCCGCGCCATAGCTGGAGAGAAGCATCTCCGCGGCCGCCTTGGTCGCCCCATAAGGGGTCAACGGCACCATCCGGCTGTGCTCGTCGAGCGGCAGTGGTTCCGCCGCGCCCACCACCGCGTTGGTCGAGGCGAAGACAAACGTCTCTACCTCCAGCTGCCGGGCTCGTTCCAGCAGGTTGGCCGTCACCGTCACGTTGGTCGCAAACGTCTCTGCCGGTCGTTCGACCGAGCGAAGAACCGAGGTGGCAGCAGCGAGGTGCACGACGGCGTCGACTTCCGGGTCCATGACCCGTTGGACAGCATCGCCGTCGCGCAGATCGACCGTGATCCACTCGACTCCCTCGACAGGGCGATGACCACCTTCACGCACGTCGGTCGCGATGACCCCAATTCCCCGCTCCACCAACGCCCGCATGACGTGGGAACCGATGAACCCGGCGCCCCCGGTGACCAGGACCCGACCGCCGCTCACGGTGTCCAGGCGAGGTCGTTGGAAGTCTGTCGCCAGCGGATGCCGGGAAGAACCGCCTCGGGATTGACCCGGTCGCGGTGGCGATCGACGATGCCAAACAACGAGCTCAACAGCGTCTCACTCAGCAGGTGAGGTACCAGGCCGAGCTCGAGCAGCCGGGTGTGAGCCGCCCGGTAGTAATGAGATTCGGCCTCGACGCGCGGGTTGTCGATCCCTGCGACCTGCGAGGGCCCGGGATAAGTCCGGGCGACCGTCTGCGCGATCTCGAGGACGGACATCTGCTCGGTGAACTGATTGAAGACCCGAAACTCGCCCCGATCCGGCGGGTTCTCACAGCTGATGCGGACGCACTCAACGGTGTCCACGATGTTGATGAGGCCGCGTATCTGCCCGCCCTGACCGTAGACGGTCAGCGGCAAGCCGAGGACAGCCTGAACGACCATCCGGTTGAGCACGGTCCCGAAGACAGCGTCGTAGTCGAGCCGGGTCGCAAGGAGAGGGTCGAGTGAGGTTTCATCCGTCGCTTGACCGTAGACGATGCCCTGGTTGAGGTCGGTTGCCCGCAGGCCCCAGACCCGGCAGGCGAACTCGATGTTGTGGCTGTCGTGCACCTTGGACAGGTGGTAGAAGGACCCGGGACGCTTCGGGTACAGCAAGGTGTCGGTTCGCCCCTTGTGGTGGATCTCTATCCACCCTTCTTCGATGTCGATGTTGGGCGTCCCGTACTCGCCCATCGTCCCGAGTTTGACCAGGTGAATGTCCCGGTCACTGTCGGCAATGGCGTAGAGGATGTTCAAGGTCCCGACAACGTTGTTGACCTGGGTGTAGACGGCATGTTGTTGGTCCATCATCGAATACGGCGCCGAGCGCTGCTCGGCAAAGTGGACAATCGACCGCGGTCGAAAGTCCTCGACGATGTGGTGAGCGAAGTCCGGCTGGGTGATATCGCCCGCAAAAACGGCGATCTCTTTCCCGGTCAGATCCCTCCAGGCGTTGACCCGGTCATCGATAGACGCGATCGGGACCAGGCTCTCCACACCGAGCTCGTGGTCGTATCCCCTCCGCACCAGGCTGTCGGCCACGGCCACGTCGTGACCGCTGGCCGAAAGGTGCAGAGCGCTCGGCCAGCCGAGATAACCATCGCCTCCCAGGACGAGAATGCGCACGCCTTCTCCTTGCATCGCTTGAGTACGGCCGATGGGATTGTTGTACCCGCAGAGACTGAGAGTGTGCTGTGAATCAGCGGGGATCTTTGAAGATATTTCACGCTATATGGACGCCTCGGGACGACGACCGGTCCCGGATGGAGCGTAGCCCGGGTTCGGGGAACCGGTGGACGATCAACGGAGCTTGTAACGCTGCACCTTGCCGGTAGCCGTCTTGGGCAGGCTCTCCACCACTTCGAACCGGTTCGGCCGCTTGAAGCCGGCCAGCTCCGCCTTGCATCTGACCTCTAGCTCGCCGGTGTCAACGACCGTGCCCGGAGATGGCACCACATAGGCGATAGGCCGCAAAGCGCCTATCTCATCACGTCTTCCCACCACCGCCGCCTCGAGGACACTCGGGTCCGAGATCAGCACCGCCTCCACTTCGGCCGGCGAGACCCATTCGCCGCCGACCCGGAGCATGTCGTCACTGCGGCCGAGGTACGTGTAGTGGCCATCGGCGGAGTGCTCGTACATGTCGCCCGTCCGCATCTTCTGACCCTGAAAGGCCCGCCGCGTCGGCCCGGACGCGCACCAGTAGCCGGTGGCCGTGGACTCACCTCCGACAAAGAGGTGTCCGGGCATGCCAGGCGAGACCGGACTGCCTCGGTCGTCGAGCAACTCGACGTCGTAGCCGGCAACCGGACGGCCTGACGTGCCCGGACGGCTCTCACCGGCACGGTTAGAAACGAAGATGTGGGTCATCTCGGTAGAGCCGATGCCGTCGAGGATCTCGACGCCGAAGCGGTCGAGGAACCGGTTGTGGGTGTCGGCCGGCAACGGCTCGGCTGCGGAGACGCCCTGCCGCACAGACACGAACGTCTCGTCAGGAAGGTCCGACGCCAGCAGCGCGGCATAGAAGGTCGGGATGCAGAAGAACAGCGTCGGCCGGAACCGGCTGACGAGCTCACGCACCAGCGAAGGCGTCGGTGGACGGATCGGCTCGACAATGGCACAGGCCCCGGCCATCAGGGGGAACGTGAGAGAATTGCCCAGCCCGTAGGCATGAAACATCGGCCCGACCGAATAGCAACGATCGCCCGAGGAGACTCCGAGCACCTCAGTGGCGTACGTGTCGAAACTCGCTCGCAGGTCGACGTGGCGATGCATGGCGAGTTTCGGCGTGCCGGTGCTTCCCGAGGTGCACAGCCAGAACCCAGGGGACTCGTCCCAGGTGGCGTAGGGCGCCACGGGGTCGCCGGCGGTCAGCAACCGGTCCCACCCGGCCGAGCCGGTCACGATGATCTGCCTTACCTCAGGAACGGCGGGCCCCATGCCGGCAACAACTCCGCCACACTCCTCGGAAACGACCAGCACTCGCGCCCGGCTACCGGCCACGATTCCGCCCAGGTCTCGACCCGGCAGCAACGGGTTCAGGGGGACGGGAATGGCGCCGATGCGCAGCGCTCCGAGAAACACCTGGTAGAACTCGAGGGAGTCGAGCATCACCATCGCGACCCGCTGCTCAGGGCCGACGCCGAGCGCGCTGAGCCCCTCTGCTGTCCGCTTGACGGCCTCGAGCAACTCGGCGTAGGTCAAGGTCTGGTGCCTGGTCATGACGGCGGGAGCGTCACCGATGCCGGCGTCGACGTTGCGATCGAGCAGGTCGACGCAGGCGTTGTAGGGCCGGGGGGTGGACATGGTCAGCGCTTCACGTACTCGAAGTCGATCGGCCTGGTATTGATGCCGCTCGTCGGGGGAGTCAGCCAGGGCGCGAAACTGCCCCGCTCGTACACCGGGCGCATGACGCCCGCAACATGCGCCCGATCTTCGTCGTTCGGCAACCACGTTTCTCTGCTCTGATCCCACTGCTCAGGAGTCATGCACCGGCCCTCTGGGCTCAGGAAGTGACCGGCAAACGGCCCCACCTTGCGGTTGAAACCGGGATGCGGCAGCCGAAGTTCGAGCCCGGTACCGGCCAGCGCCCGGTTCCAGCGGCTCACCCCTTTGGCGCAATCGGCGATGTACTGGTCGCGGAGGTCGCCATTGAGGGCGGTGAGCGCAGGCACCTCATGACTCACCACCTGGTCGCCTTCGATCTCGTGCACGGTCGTCACCGCGTCGTGCAGGTGATGGTCGTCGTCTCGTTCTTCCTCGCGGAACCGGCCCTTGAGGCCGGCGGTGAAGTAGCCGGCGGCGTTGGTCGAGACGTCGCGGCCGAAGAGGTCCAGTGACACGCTGAAATGAAAGTTGAGATAGCGCTGAATGGTGTCGAGGTTGATGGCCCCGTAAGCGCTGATGTCGGTCGTATCGTGCTCGAGCATCAGCTCCGCTGTTCGGGCCACCACCCGGCCGACCCCCGTCGCCCCCACGAACATGTGATGGGCCTCTTCTTTCAGCATGAAGTCGCACGTGCGGCTGAGTGGATCAAAGGCCGACTCTCTGAGTGTGGCCAGCTGAAACTTGCCATCTCGATCGGTGAAGTAGGTGAAGAGAAAAAAGGAGAGCCAATCGGTCGTGGGCTCGTTGAATGCACCAAGGATGCGCGGCCGATCAGCATCGCCCGAGTGGCGCTCGAGCAGGGCATCGGCCTCCTCCCGTCCGTCGCGTCCGAAGAAGGCGTGCAGGAGATAGACCATGGCCCACAGATGGCGCCCCTCTTCGACGTTGATCTGGAAGAGGTTGCGCAGGTCGTACAGGCTCGGTGCGGTCAGTCCAAGGTGCCGCTGCTGCTCGACCGAGGCCGGCTCGGTATCGCCCTGGACCACGATCAGGCGGCGAAGGTCGCTGCGGTATTCGCCCGGTACTTCTTGCCAGACGCTTTCGCCGTAATGATCGCCAAAGCCGATCCGCCGGTCGGGCAACGGGTCGGAGAGGAAGATGCCCCATCGGTAGTCGGGCATGGCG
>JBPYFF010000162.1:0-4513 GCA_051984455.1 Acidimicrobiales bacterium
ACATGGCGCTCAAGCCGCCCCGAACATGGTCAACCAGGCTTCTTTCGACTTCGGCTTGAAGACGTAGTTGATCTCCTTGACCGCGGCCATGCTCCCCACCGAGGGAGCCGAGTAACGGTGCCCGGGAAACACTGCAGTGTCATCGGGAAGGCCTGCCAGCCGTTGCAAGCTCTCGTACATGGCGCCGGCGTCCGCCCCTGGCAAGTCGGTGCGGCCGCAGCCTTCCAGGAACAGCGTGTCACCCGAGACCAACATGCCGTCGACCAGGAAGCACTGGCTTCCCGGCGTGTGCCCGGGGGTATGCAGGAACTGGATCGGGATCGCCCCGACGTTGAGCACGTCGCCGCTGGCGTGACTCACGAGATCGGCAGAGGACACACCGGTCGCCCGACGGACCCACTCGGCTTCGGCCTGGTTGACATGGATGCTGACGTCTTCCCGGTCGAGCAGGTCGCGGATCCCCTGGATTGAATACCCCATCATCGAGCCGCCGACATGATCAGGGTGGTGATGGGTTGCGAGGACTCCGGTCAGCCGCATGCGGTCCCTGGCCAGGATGTCCAGCAGGTCGGCGACCCCGTAGGCGGGATCGACCGCGATCGCCTCGCCGGCCTCGCGGTCGCCGATGAGGTACACGAAGTTGACCATCTGCACGGCGAGAGGGTCGTCGACGGCGAAGTCCCGGCCCGAGAGCAGTTGACGGAAATACAAGCGGTCGGCCACGGCTGCGATCGTATGGGAACTCGACACCCGACCGGCCCACTCAGGCCCCGCTCACGCGTCCGCCCATAGTCGCTGGATGACCGACTGGCTGGCCGTCCCGAGGAGGGTTCCGTCCTGGGCCCACAGGTGGGCAAGACCGTGCCCGTACCCGTTGGCAATTCCCTGGATGTGGATGTCACAAAGGATCCACTCGCAGGGCACGAGACGAAGTACCCGGATGGTGTTGTCGAGACTGTTGCCGCCCGCCGGCCGGCCGAGTGCCTGGGCGATGCCACTCGGTACGTAGTCACCGAGGATCGAAAGCCAGGCCGACGACGGCTCCAGCTGGCCCGGCAGCCGGGCCCATATGGCGGAGCGGCCGTCTCCGAGCGTGCCGTCGAGCTCGTCCCAATCTCGTCCGGAGGCGGTGCGGATCTCGACCCTGTCCAGCACCGTGCCCTTCATCCGGTCGATCACGGGTCGCTCCGGGCACTGTTCGGGCGGGGGGACACTGGGCCGAGCCGCCCAGGTGTGGAGTCGTTCCCCGGGCCTCCGGCCGAAGGCCCCGTTCACCGTCAGGATCTCCTGGTCGCCAAGACGCCCCACGGCACGGGCCTGCGTGGTCTGATGACCGGCTGCCGCCAGGGTGACGTCGATGTCGAGCACGCTTCCCACCGGGGCGTACGACAGGTACTGGGCCGTGGCCCAGACTGCGGGGCGGCCACTGGCCTCTTCCATGGCGGCGACGGCGGCGGCAAGACCGCAGCCACCAAAAAGGAAGTTGGCCGGGCTGGCCACGCCAGGAGTCACCGGCAGTCGCCATCGGAGCGGGTCCTCCGTGGCCTCAAGGCCAAGGAACCGGTGGGCGTCCACGGCGCAGGACCCTACCGATCGCTGGCCGGGGAGACCCGTCCGGGACGCCCTACCTTCCGTGGCGAGTTGTCTACCGCCGGCGGTCGACTACTCTCCCCAGAAGTTCGGGGGAGGTGATCGGGGTGCGCCGATATCTCGTCGTTGCCAATCAGACGCTTGGCAGCCAACGCCTCCGGGATCGGATTGAGGCTGCCATGGCCGAGGGACCATCCCATTTCCATCTGGTGGTGCCCGCTTCTCACCCCAGCGGCGCGTGGAGCGAAGGAGAGGCCCGGGCACTCGCCGGCCGGCGATTGCAACGAGCGCTGGTCGCACTCGGGGAGCTCGGGGCTGACGTGAGCGGCGAGGTGGGTGACGCCAGTCCCGTACGGGCTGTTTCGGACGTGCTCATGGAGGAGCAGTACGACGAGATCATTCTGTCGACCCTGCCGCCGGGGCCGTCACGGTGGCTTCGTCAGGACGTGGTTCACCGGATCCAGCGAACGTTCGCCATTCCGTGCACCCACGTCGTGGCGGAGCCGGAACCGGCCGGGATGCCGGGCTGATCTTCAGCTGGGGGGCGAGGGGTGCGGCGGGACCGGCGGGTCAGCTGGCCGTCCACGACTGCCAGGTGACGAGGTCGACGGCGAGGATGGGCTCGTCCAGCCGATGGTGGAGGTACTGCGGATACTTGGCGAGAAGCAGCCGCACGGCCCGGTCATGAGCCGTGCCGGCCCCAATGACCCGGGCCGGGCCACCCGCCCGGATCCACCACAGGGCGCCCCAGTCCTCGGAATATTCGTCGATCAGCAGGCTCGCGACCGGCCGAGCCTGGACATTGGCCAGCCGCTGTAGTCGAGGGCTGCGCTTGGGCTTGTCGTCGACCGCGGAGTAGGCGGTCATGCCGTCCAGCACGAAGCAGCACGGCACCAGGTGGGGCTGGCCGGCGGCGTCGACGGTGGCCAGCCGAGCGACCCGGGCGTCGCGGGTTCGGGCCCAGACGTCGTCGATATCGAGCGGAGGCATCTGGTCGCGACCGTACTGCCAAATTTTCGGCCAGCAGGATTCCTAAGTCATTGACTATCAAGTAAACTATGCGCAAGCAGTGGGGATCATCCCTACCGAACCAAGGAGTACCTGAATGTTGATGCGTTTCGATCCTTTCCGTGAGCTGGACCGGCTGGCGTCCACCAACTTTGGGCGGCAGTCGTCCTCGGTGTTGGCGATGGACGCCTATCGCCATGGCGACGAGTTCGTCGTCCGCTTCGACGTGCCCGGCGCCGCCGCGGACAGCATCGATGTGTCGGTCGAGAAGAACGTCCTGACCGTCAAGGCCAGCCGGAGCTGGACCAGGGAAGACGGCGACGAGGTCATTGTCAACGAGCGGCCCCAGGGTGAGTTCAGCCGTCAGCTGTTCCTCGGGGAGGGCCTCGACGCCGATCACATCAACGCCTCCTACGACAGCGGCGTGCTGACGGTCACCATCCCGGTGGCGGCCCAGGCCAAGCCTCGCCGGGTCGAGATCCAGGCCGCCTGAGTTCAACCTGCGCTCGCGCCCGGGCAGTGCCGCCCGGGCAGCGCGGCGTCTACTCCCGCTTCATGAGCAGGAAGTGCCGCCCAAGGAGCGGAGCGGTCGAGGCGGCCTGGTAGCTGGTGCCTGAGGGCGATGGCAGGTTGGCCGACGTGTCGAGCAGCACGGTCCACGAACGGCCCCAGGTTGCTGCCGGCAAGGTGAAGTCGATCGGTTGCTCCCAGGCATTGAAGAGCAGGAAGAAGGAGTCGTCGCTTATCTGGTGGCCGCGGCGGTCTCTGTCCGGGATGGCGTGGCCGTTCAAGAAGACCCCCAGCGACTTGGCGTAACCGGTGTCCCAATCGGTGTCGGTCATTTCTTCCCCGTCAGGTCGAAACCATGCGATGTCGGCCAGGCCCTCGCGTCCCCGGCTTCGCACCGGACGGCCCTGGAAGAAGCGCCGTCGACAGAAGACCGGATGGGCGCGGCGCAGCCCGATCAGGTACCTGGTCCACTCCAGCAGATCGACGTCGGCTGTGGCCCAGTCGTACCACGAGCGTTCGTTGTCCTGGCAGTAGGCGTTGTTGTTGCCGGATTGGGTTCGGCCGAGCTCGTCACCACCGAGGATCATCGGGACGCCCTGGGACAGGAGAAGAGTGCCGAGAAAGTTGCGCACCTGTCGGCGGCGAAGGGTCAGGATCCGTTCGTCATCGGTCGGGCCCTCAACGCCGCAGTTCCACGAGCGATTGTCGTCGAAGCCGTCCCGATTGGCCTCACCGTTGGCCTCGTTGTGCTTGACGTTGTATGACACGAGGTCGGCCAGGGTGAAGCCGTCGTGGGCGGTCACGAAGTTGATGCTTGCGGAGGGCCGCCGGCCGGTCGGCTCGTAGAGGTCGGAGCTGCCGGTGAGCCGTTCCGCCAGCTCGCCCAGGTCGGGCGCCGCCTCTCGCCAGTAGTCCCGGACCGAATCCCGAAAGTGGCCATTCCACTCCGACCACAAGGGGGGAAAGTTGCCGACCTGATAGCCCCCATCGCCGAGATCCCATGGCTCGGCGATCAGCTTTACCTGACTGACCACCGGGTCCTGCTGGATGAGGTCAAAGAAGGCCGACAGGCGGTCCACTTCGTGGAACTGCCGGGCCAGGGTGGCTGCCAGGTCGAAGCGGAATCCGTCCACGTGCATTTCCAGCACCCAGTAGCGCAGCGAATCCATGATCAGCTGCAGCACATGTGGCTCACGCATGTTGAGGGTGTTCCCGGTGCCGGTGGTGTCCGAGTACAGGCGCGGGTCATCGGGGTCGAGCCGGTAGTAGCGGCGGTTGTCCAGCCCCCGGAACGAGAGCATCGGACCGAGATGGTTGCCTTCCGCGGTGTGGTTGTACACGACGTCGAGGATGACCTTGATACCGGCCTTGTGCAGCTCGCGGACCAGCGTCTTGAATTCGGTCA
>JBPYFF010000163.1:0-3094 GCA_051984455.1 Acidimicrobiales bacterium
GGCCCACGTTCTCGGCGTGGTGCAGGGACGAGTAGAAGTCGACGTAGTCCGCCACCTCGAACGGCAGGTGCAGCGTCGCTTCGGCGAGAGGTACGAGCGCCCGCCGCACGGTCTCAGCCGGCCTGGCGGCCGCCAGCACATCGGTCAGCCGGCCGCGAACGCTGGTCCACACCGAGGCGCCACGGGCCATAAAGGCATTCAGCGACCCGGTGGCAAACACGCCGTCGGTCGAGCCGAGCAGGCCCGCCGCATCGAGGACCGCCAGGTCGACGACGTGGTCGCCGAGGGCCACCCCCACCCGCCGGCCCGGCCCGCGATGAGAGAAGACGCCGTACGGCAAGTTCTCGAGGGGAAAGGGCGAGAAGGGCGGACTCACCGCGGCCGAATGTACAATAAAAGGACGTTCCCGTCCGCTTTCCGGACGGCACGCTCTCCAGGAGGCACGGATGCCGTTCTACCGGGCCGTCGGCCAGCTCCCGAAGAAACGCCATACCCAGTTCCGCCAACCGGACGGAAGCCTGTACGCGGAGGAGCTGATGGGTGCGGAGGGCTTCTCGGGGAGCTCGGCGCTGCTGTATCACCGCCGGCCACCGACGGCGATCGTGGACGCGGTGGCCTGGGACCTGCCCGAGCAGCGGTTAACCGCCAACCATCCGCTCAAGCCCCGCCATTTCAAAACCCACAAGCTCGATGTCAGCCGGGTCGACCCCGTCACCGGCCGTCAGCTTCTCCTCGGCAACGCCGATGTCCGGCTCTGGTATGCGGTCGGCGATCGTCCCTCCTTGCTGTATCGAAATGCGATCGGAGACGAGTGCGTCTATGTCGAGTCCGGCCGGGGCACCGTCGAAACCGTGTTCGGCACCATCGACGTTGGCCCCGGCGACTACGTCGTCGTCCCCCGAGCGACGACCCATCGATGGGTGCCCCAGGGGGAGGAACCGCTGCGAACGCTGGTGGTCGAGGCATCGGGCCACATCCGGCCGCCGTCTCGTTATCTATCCGATGCCGGCCAGTTCCTCGAGCAGGCGCCGTATTGCGAGCGTGACCTGCGAAGCCCGGTTGAACCGCTGGTCGTCGAGGATACCGACGTGCCAGTGCTGGTCCGTCATCGCGGCGGTGGCACTCGCTACGTGTACGCGACACATCCGTTCGACGTCGTTGGCTGGGACGGTTGCCTTTACCCGTTTGTCTTGAACATCGCGGACTTCGAGCCGGTGGTGGGGCGCATCCATCGTCCACCGCCGGTCCACCAGACGTTCGAGGGGCCCAACTTGGTGCTGTGCTCGTTCTGTCCCCGGCCGTTCGACTTCGATCCGCAGGCCATCCCGGCGCCCTATAACCACGCCAACGTCGACAGCGACGAAGTCCTGTTCTACGTGGGAGGCGACTTCATGTCCCGCAAGGGCGCCGGCATCGAGGCGGGGTCGATCTCGCTCCACCCGGCCGGCTTCGTCCATGGCCCTCAGCCCGGCTCGGTCGAGGCGTCGATCGGCAAGCCGGGCACGGACGAGTGGGCGGTCATGGTCGACACCTTTCGACCGCTCGACGTGGGCCCGGCCGCGTGGGCGAGCGAAGATGCCAGCTATTCCTGGACCTGGGCCGGAGGCGCCCGCCCGTGGAGCGGCTAGCCCGCCGGTGCGGTCATTGTCTCGTGAAGCTCGGACACGCCGCTCGCGGCTGACGCGGCCACCAACAGGCCGGCCAGCACCGCGAGGACGACGAACAGCGTTCCCGATCCGGCCCGGTCGGCCAGCGCGCCGCCCGCGGTCAGTGCCACCAGCTGCGGTCCGTAGAGGATGAAGCGGGCGCTCATGGCCACCCGGCCCTGAACCTGCAGTCCAAAGCGGCGCTGCCGGGCGGCCCGGAAGTGGGCGTTCACGATTCCACTGCATGCCCCGACGGCGATCATGGCGAACGCCGCGGTGCCGAGCGTGGGCCAGACCCCCGCAAGCAACACGGCCGCGGCGGCCGGCAGGGTTGCCGCCACCATGATCCGGCCACTCACCGCCCGGCCCCGGCTGGCCTTCCAGGTGGCCCCGAGAGCCGACACCCCGGCCAGGGCGGTGTACAGCCCGATGCCGACCGGGCCGATGCCAAGTTCCCGTTTGGCGTAGGGAACAAGCTGGCCTTCGATGGTTATGACGAGCAGGTTGCAGGCGATTGCCAGCAACAGGGCTTTCATCATCAGGCGGTCGCCGAGGAGGGTCCGGTAGCCGGCCCTCCCTTCCCCCCACAGTGCTCTCAGCCGGGGACGCCTGCGCCTGGCTGCGACAAACAACGGCGCGATACCCAGGAGCAGCAGGGCGGCCGCGCCGTAGGTTGCCCCGTCCACCAGGAATGCCAGCGACGCGCCCACACCGGTGATGGCGAAGCCGGCCAGCACCGGTCCGATGGCGAGGGCCATGAACAGGCCGGCCTGCAACTGGCCGCTGGCCCGCAGGAGTTCAGTGGGGGCTACCAGCGCGAGCAGTGCGGCCGCGTCGCCGCTTTCATGGAGCACCGAAAGGGTCCCGATCAATCCTGCTCCCAGCACGACGCTCGCCACGGTCAGTCCGTCTCGCCAGCTCGACAGGGCCAGGGCAAGGGTGACGGCAACGCAGCCGAGATCAGCCAGCACCATGATGCGGCCGCGCGACCCTCGATCGGTAATGACCCCGGCCGCCAGGCCGAACAACAACGACGTCGCCTGCTGCATCGCCACCACCACCCCGACGACCAGCGCTGATCCGCTGATGGCGAAGGCCACGATCGGCAGGGCGACGGCCGTGAAACTGTCGCCGAACTCCGAGATGGTCGTCGCCAGCCAGTAGCGGCGATACAGCCGGCCGCAGTCCACGGTTAGCAATCGACTCCCCGGCGCCGGGCCTGAAGCGGGAAAAAATTCATCCCCCGCGTCCCTGGGGGTGGCGCGGCCAAAGCTCCATGATGAAGGCATCATGGGCGGGTAGGTCGTCGGGCGTTGTCTTGAAAAGCCAGGAGGGTCCGGTGATGTCGCCTGTCAAGTCACGGTTGCTTGAGGTTGGGGCTGGGGTGCCCGGGTGATCAGGGGGGAGTGGGACCAAGCGTAAGCGGCGAGTGGGACGCACCGCCGGGC
>JBPYFF010000164.1:0-3261 GCA_051984455.1 Acidimicrobiales bacterium
ATGCCCGCGGCCCGCTTCTGTCTCGACGACCAGGCTTTGGCCGAGCGGGAAACCCGCAGGGGGTAAGGCGGGGTACGGCGGGGTAAGGCGGAGTAAGGCGGAGTAAGGCGGAGTAACTCTCCCCCGAGCACTCCGGGGAGAGAACTCGACCGCCGGCGGTACACAACTCTCCCCAGAAAGCTGGCAAATCCCCGCCACTCCCCGGTGCGCGGGTCAAAGGGGCGTGTTGCCGTGCTTTCGGGCAGGCAGACGCTCCCGCTTGGGCGCGAGCAGTCGGAGGGCGCGGGCAACCGCTGATCGGGTCTCGGCTGGATCGATGACCCCGTCGACGTATCCCCGCTCGGCTGCGACATACGGGTTCAAGAAGGCCTGGCGGAAGTCGTCTGCGGCCTGCGCCCGGGTATCAGGTCCGGCCCGGCGATGCAGCACCTGGGCGGCTGGCTCGGCACCCATAACCGCCACCTCGGCACTGGGCCAGGCCAGGCAGAAGTCGTTACCAAGTCGCTTCGAGTCCATGACGATGTAGGCCCCGCCATAGCCCTTGCGAAGAATGACCGACACCCGCGGCACCGTCGCCTCCGCGAACGCGAAGACCAGCTGGGCGCCGTGGCGGATCATGCCTCGCCACTCGAGGTCCTTGCCGGGCATGAATCCCGGTGTGTCGACCAGGGTGACGATAGGCAGGTTGAAGGTGTCGCAGAAGGCGACGAACCGGGCACCTTTTTGCGAGGCGGCGATGTCCAGGCTGCCGGCCATGACGCCGGGCTGGTTGGCGATGAACCCGACCGACCGGCCGTCCAGCCGGGCCAGGGCAGTCACCAATTGCGGCGCCCATCTGGATCTCAGCTCGAGGAAGCCTCCGCCGTCGGCGACCGCGCCGATGACGGTCCGGACGTCGTACGAACCGCTCGAGCTCGAGGGGATAAGAGCTGTCAGCTCGGGCGCGGCCCGATCAGCAGGATCGCCTATGTCGTGTACCGCGGCCTCGGCGTCGGTGTGATCGGGCAGATAATCGAGCGCCTCCGCCAGCAGTTCCAGCGCCGCCTCGGAATCATCGGCGTCCAGGGCCGCGACGCCGGTCGCACGGGCGTGGATCCCGCTCCCGCCCAACTGGCGGGGGCCAAGCCGGAGACCGGTCATCTGCGCGACCATGGCCGGGCCGGACACATAGGCGAGCGCGGTCGGGCTCATGACCACCAGGTCGGCCATGCCCAGGAGAAGTGCGGGGCCCGACACGGCCGGCCCGACGACGGCAAGGAGAATCGGCACCACGCCGGAGCAGGCGGCCAGCCCGCGGGCGGCCAGGCCCCAGCCGTGGAGCGCCCCTACGCCGCCATCGATGTCGGCCCCGCTGCTGGCGATGAGGCCCACAAGCGGGAGCCGGACATCGAGCGCCAGGCGGGCCGCGGCCGCGAGCGTCTCACTATCCGCTTCCGCCAGGGCACCGTGGCGCTGCTTCGGGTCGATGCGGGCGACAACTGCCCTGCGGCCGAGCGGTCCAACGGCCGTGACAGAGGCAGAAACGACTCCAGGGACCCGGGCTCGTACACGCACCATGGGCTCCATCGACCGACAGCCTGACAGAGCCGCCGTCGATCGGCGGGCAGCCGAGACGGGATCAAGCCCTACGCGGGTTCGAGACCCCGGGCGATGAGAAAGCCCCGGGCTCGTTCGGCCTGGGGATAGCGATTGACCAGCGCCCAGAAGGTGGCGTCATGGCGGGCGATGTGGAGGTGGGCCAGCTCATGGATGATGACGTAGTCGAGCACCCATCCCGGCTCTGCCGCCAGGCGGGTCGAGATGCGGATGCTTCCATCGGCCGGCGTGCACGAACCCCAGCGCCACTCCTGGTTGTCGACCCAGCGAATGCTCGCCGGGCGGCGGAGGTGATAGCGGGTGGCGAGCTGTTCGGCCCTGCGAGAAAGCGCACCACCGTTCGCAGACGACCTTCGCTCCATCCGCCGCAGCATTTCTGCGACCCAATGGGCCTCGTCGGCCTTGGTCATGGTGGCCGGGATCGACACCCGCAGCACACCGTTGACCTCTCGAGCCTGCACCGTTTTGCGGCGCCTGGGACTGCGAACCACCTCTACTTTCTTCACAGTTCCGGAAGGTAGCGTCCCGGCGACTTGCCGCGAAGCCTGGAATTCGCAAACTTCCGTCAGCTCAGTACCTTCGCCTTCCGCGGCCTCTGGCGGACGCCTGCGGGCGGCCGCTTCCCGGCCGGCATCGGGCTCGAAAAGAAAGACTGCACCGCCGGCATGCAGCCCGCCCGGCGATGGCGCGAGCCACCTCCCGCCCAGATGAGCCAGCCGGCGCTGGTCGACACCCAGCAGCCGCTCCAGGGTGGTGATCACCCCTCCATGGGTGATCACCAATACCGGCCCGGCCGGGTCCGGCGCGGCAACCCGCTTTACCGCAGCCATGATCCGCGCCGCGAAGGCGTCCCTGGTCTCGCCGCCTGGCGTGGCGCTCAGCCGGCCGTGACGCCAGGAGTCGAGCGCACCCGGCCAGCGACTCTCGATCTCGGCGCGCGTGAGACCGCTCCAGTCACCGACGTCATACTCACGAAGGCCGGGATCGATCAGGATGCGGTGGGAGAGACCGAGCTCAATCGCTGCCAGTTCGGCCGTGATCCGGGCCCGCTGAAGATCGGACGCTGCGACTGCGGTAAAGCCTTCGGGCCGCAGCAGTCTCCCTGCCGCCCGAGCCTGCTCACGTCCCTCCGCTGACAGAGGCGGGTCCGCCCAACCCTGCCATCGCCCCAGGGCATTCCACTCGGACTCGCCGTGGCGGAGGAGGAGCAAGCGGGTCACGGGCGTGAGTCAAGCAGACGCCAGTGACAGCCTCGGTGACCCGCTCCGTCCTCTCCCGGCGCGGCCTCCGTCCGCCGCCAGTAGCCTCCTGTCCGTGGTCCAGGACAGGCAGGCGTGCCGCGCCTCGGTGGGGCCATCACGCTGATGGCCACCCTTCGTCTCTTCGCAGCGGCACGCGAAGCCGCCGGCACCGGCCGCGCCACTGTGGAAGCCGGCACGGTCGGTGCCGTGCTGCACGAGGCAAAGACGCGCTACGGCGAGCAGTTCTCCGCCGTCTGCGCCCAGAGCCGGATCTGGCTCAACGGTGAGCCCGCGGACGCCGACACGCCGGTCGGCGAAGGCGATGAGGTTGCCGTCCTGCCCCCCGTCTCGGGAGGCGCAACCGGGTGACGCTCGCCTCCTCGGCTCGCGAACGAAAGCGGCCGGCCAACCCCGTCAACCCGGC
>JBPYFF010000165.1:0-2467 GCA_051984455.1 Acidimicrobiales bacterium
TGGCCAGCCTCTCGGGCAAGAAGCTGCCGAACAGCGTCTTGAGCGCGGCCTTCGCCAACCTCACGTTCACCGTTGACCCGATCGCCTCGTCGCTCGTGAAGCAGGCAGGCGACGCGGTGTCGGTTGGTCTGCTCACGTCGCCAAACCTCAACGGCATCTTCAACCTCACCATCCTCAACCAGGTCCTCAAGGAGAAGGGTCAAGCCCAGGTGGCGAGCAGCTGATGGCTGTTGTCGATTCTCCGGCGTCGGTGGCGACTGCGACGTCGTCGGCGTCGCCGGCGTCGCCGGGGGCGGATCAGGGGCCGGCTGGCCCACCTGCCGCCGTCGTCCTCTCCGCCGTCTCCAAGGTGTACGGCCATGCCGGCGCGGCCGTTCCGGCCCTCGATCAGGTCTCGCTCGAGGTCAGGGCAGGGGAGTTCGTCTGCCTGGTCGGGGCATCGGGATGCGGCAAGACCACGTTGCTCAACCTCATCGCCGGACTCGATCACACCACCTCGGGAACGATCTCGCGCAACGGCGAGACGATCGCACTCATGTTTCAGGAGGCCGCGCTGTTCCCGTGGCTGACCGCCGCCCGCAACGTCGAGCTGGCCATGCAGCTCAAAAAAGTTCCCCGCGCAGAGCGCCGGCGCCGGGTGGCCGACCTGCTCGAGCTGGTGCATCTCACCGAGTTCGCTGACAAACGACCGCACGAGCTGTCGGGCGGTATGCGTCAGCGGGTCGCGCTGGCCCGGTGTCTGGCACAGGACGCCAGCGTGGTTTTGATGGACGAACCCTTCGGGGCCCTCGACGCCATCACCCGAGACCTTCTGCACGATGAGCTGGAGAGGGTCTGGCAGCAGGCGGGCATCACCGTCGTGTTCGTGACCCACAACGTGCGCGAAGCAGTTCGCCTCGGCGACCGGGTGGTGATGCTGACCAGCCGGCCGGGGCGGGTTGCCGCCGACTTCGCCATCGATGCCCCCCGACCCCGCCGCATCGAGTCGCCTGAGGTGGCCGTGGTGGCGGCCGGCATCCTGGAGCAGTTGCGAGAGGAGGTGGCTCGCCACGGCGATCACTGACGAAGCGGAGCGTGCTGCTGGGGCGGACGGCGGCGATGAGATTGACGTTCAGCTGGCCGGCCTTGACCACCTGGATGTTGATCTACCCCCCGCCCCCTCCCGGGCGCGGCGGACGTGGAGCGCCGCTTGGCCCAAGCTGGCTGCGGCCGCCATCGGCCTCGGCATCTGGCAGCTGGTGGTCTGGAGCGGGTGGAAGCCGCAGTATCTCCTGCCCGGTCCGGGACGGGTCCTCGGACAGTTGTGGCACAACCTGCTGTTCGGGGATCTGGGCACTGCCATCGCTACCACCATGCGCCGGGCCGCGACGGGCTATGCGGTGGCCGTGGTCCTCGGGACTCTGCTCGGAATCGTGGTCGCACAGAATCGCATCGTCCGGGCCGCCATCGGGTCGCTGATCACGGGTTTCCAGACCATGCCGTCGGTGGCATGGGTCCCGCTCGCCATCGTGCTGTTTCAGTTGAGCGAGAAGGCAATCTTCTTCGTGCTCTTGATCGGCGCCGTTCCATCCATCGCCAACGGCGTGATCTCCGGGATCGACAACACGCCGCCACTCCTGCTCAGCGCCGGCCAAGTGCTGGGAGCCAGGGGAGTGGCAAAGTACCGTCACGTCGTGCTGCCCGTCGCCCTGCCGGGCTTCGTTGCCGGGCTTAAGCAGGGATGGGCTTTCATGTGGCGATCCCTGCTGGCCGGTGAGCTCATCGTGATCATCGCCCACCGGCAGTCGCTCGGCCAGACCCTGCAGCAGACCGCCAACAATCTGGATTACACCAGCCTGATGGCGACGATGGTCGCCATCCTGCTGATCGGGCTGCTGGTTGACAGCCTGGTGTTCGGCCGTCTGGAGCGAACCGTCCTCCGCCGGAGGGGGCTGGCCCGGCTGCGCTGATTCGGCCGATCCGCTAGATTCGCTTAATTCGCCTACGGCGGCCCACTTTGGTTTGGTGGAGGGGCCATGATCCGGCTTTCCGCGGCGACCGTGCTCCTGCAGTGGGCGGTCGGTGGATTGCTCTTCCTGTGGGTGACGACCCGCCGCCGAGAGGTCGGCCTTGGCTACGGCTGGCTCCAGCGAGGTGTGTACGTGGTCATGGCGGTGGGCGCGTTCGCGGCCGGGCGCCTGGTCGGACCCGATCCGGCCCGCGACGCCGGGGCACTGGCGGTCGCCGCGGCCGCAACCGTCGCATTGGTCGTCTCGATCATCAGACGGGGCGCGGGCGTCGCCGGTCAGCGGGAGCAGGAGGAGCGACGCCGGGCGCGGGTGGCGGCGATGATCGGGCGTGAGCGGGCGGCCTCCGGAAGGGGCGGCGCGGGCGCGGAGTTCCCTCCCGCCCTTGACCTGGTCGCGCTGGTCATCGGCGTCGGCGCCTTGATCGCCGCCGCCCTGGCCGACGGCGGTCCGCACGGACT
>JBPYFF010000166.1:0-5738 GCA_051984455.1 Acidimicrobiales bacterium
CGACCGGGTTCACGTGGTCCCACTCGAGGTGATAACGCCGCCCGCACCCCGCCTCGGCGCAGCTGACCCCGTCCAGGCCGGGCGGGGGTCCGAGCTCGAGGGCGGTGCGCAGCTCGGCCGGGATGTGGCGGCCGAAGTGGGCCACGGTGTGGACCGCCACCCCGTCGTGGAGCACCGCCTTCCAGAAGGCGTCGGCTCCGAGCTGGCGAGCGAGCCCGACCGGGACGGGCCCGCCTCCGACCAGGTGGCAGACCTCGCCCGGGTGGGCGTGGCCCCGGCGGTAGGCGGCGAGGTCGCACACGATGACCAGGTCGGCCCGGCCCGCCCTGCCCCCGCCCCCGCCCGAGACCAGGGCGGCGAAGGCGTCGGCCACCGCCGCCTCCCGGGGCACCTCGCCCCCCTCTCGCCGGGCCTGGCGGTAGCGCCGGTCGGCCTCGGCCTCCAGCCGGTTGACGAAGGGGATCCCCACCTCGGGGGGGAGGGCCCCGGCGAAGCCCACCAGGCCGAGGCCGTCACGCCAGTGGCGAAAGCGCCGGGCGGCGAGCTGGCGGCGGTGGAGGTCGTCGGGGTCGACCGCGGCGAGCCGGCGGGTGCGGGCCTCCTCCCGAACGGGACCGAGGCCGGCCCGGCGGGCCAGGGCCAGCAGGTCGGCCTCGCTCCCGGGGACCTCGGCCTCGGTCCGGGCGACCTCCCCCGCCTGGGCGAGGGACACCTCGCCCGCTACTGCCGCCGCCCTGGTGGCAGCCAGCTCCTCCAGGGCCCGGGCCGCCTCCAGCTCCGCTCGGGCCTCGGTGAGCGAGCGGCCGCTCACCGCCGCCAGCCAGTCGGCCGCATCGCCGTAGCCCCGCTCCCGCTGCGCCCGGCTCGCCGCCGCCCTGGCCGCGGCCAGGGCCCGAGCGGCCCCGCACGCCTTTTCGGTCGCGGCCAGCTCCTCGACCATTCGGGCGCAGTCGGCCCCCGACCAAACGGCCGGGTCGAAGCCGGCCAGCGCCTCACGCAACACTCGAGCGGCCTCGAGCACGGGCTGGGACACGTCACCTCCTCCGGGAAAGACGAATCAACCATCAACGGGAGGAGGGCCATCACGCCGTGCCCTCGAGCGACTGAAACTATCCTACCCGAACACGCGTTCGACTGTCAAGGCACCGGTGGCACCCACGTGAAGTGCGGTTCTCGGCGTTCCAGGAAGGCCGAGATCCCCTCGCCGGGCTCCCCGCTCTGGGCCAGTTCGTGTTGCCATCGGCGGCTGATCTCCGGGTCGATCGCGCCCGCCGCAGCTGCGTCCACCATTTCCTTGCTCGCCATCTGCGTGAGCAGCGAGCGCTGACGAGCGAGGAGATCGGTCAGAGCGTCGATTCCGTCACTCAGCACCTCGCTCGTGAACAGCCGGTCGATGAGGCCGATCCGCAGTGCCCGGTCGGGATCGATCAGGTCGGCGGTGTAAAGGAGGTACTTGGTGGCCGCCGGCCCGATGAGGCGCACGGCGCGCTGGATGCCGACCCCCGGATAGATCAGCCCGAGACGGGCAGGCGTGATTCCGAAGCGGGCCGTGGTGTCGGCGATCCGCAGATCGCAAGCAACAGCGATCTCGACGCCGCCGCCCACGCAGGACCCGGTGATGACGGCCAGCGTGGGTTTGGGAAAGGACCCCAGAGCGTCGTCGGCCGCCTCATTGGCACGCTGATACTCGCCGCGATCGGCGACGCTGAGCCCGGCGACATCGGCGCCTGCGCAGAAGTGATCACCCACACCACGGACGGCGAGGAGCCGCACCGTCGGGTCTTTGGCGAGTTGCCGGCAGTGCTCGCCGATACCGACCCACATGTCGTAGGTGACTGCGTTCCGCTTCGCTGGCCGGTTCAACCACAATGTCGCCACCCCGCGGTCGATCGTGACATGAAGGCCACTCGCGTCGGAGTCGAGTTCGTTCATCGGGGTCGATTCAGCTTGACGAGAGCCACAACTTGCTCCTGTGCAAACGGTGCTGGCATAGCATGGCGGAAAGCAGGTCAGGGGGACGAGTTCGAATTCGGCCTCCGGGCGATTCTGGACAGCGCCGCGCCCCGCACCTTTGAAACGGAAAGGGTTTGGTGATGGCCGAGACGGTGCTGGGCCAACTGGCGGAGCAGTGGAGCAACCTGACCTTCCCCGAGCTTCCCCGAGAGGCGATCGAGGTGGGCAAGCAATGCGTCGTTGACTGGATGGGGTGCGCGCTCGCGGGCAGCCAGGAGCACCTTGTCCGGCTGCTGCGGGAGGAGCTCGGCAGCCCGGGCACGGCGACGCTGATCGGTGTCTCGGGACATGCCTCGGCACGAGACGCGGCCTTGATCAACGGTGCGGCCGGTCACGCCCTTGATTTCGACGACACCCACACCTTGCTGTCCGGGCATCCTTCCGCGCCGGTCATACCCGCGGCGTTGGCCACGGCCGAGGACCTCGACCTGCCGGGCGAAGCCCTGCTGACCGCGCTTCTCGTGGGCATCGAGGTCGAGTGCCGGGTGGGGGCGCTGCTCGCCCCGGGTCACTACCGAGCCGGTTGGCACGCCACGGCCACTATCGGCACCATGGGCGCCGCGGCGGCGGTAGCCCATCTGCTCGGCCTTGACGCTCAGCGCACCACACACGCCTTGGCGCTGGCCGCAACCCAGGCGGCGGGGCTAAAGGCGAGCTTTGGGACGATGGCCAAGCCGCTGCACGCGGGCAAGGCCGCGACCGACGGCCTCCTCTCAGCCCGCCTCGCGGCTCGCGGTTTCACCGGCAATCCAGCCGTGCTGGAGGCACCCCAGGGCCTGGCGGCTGCCACCGGGGCGGGAACTCCCGATAACGATCGGCTCGAGCGGCTCGCCCACCGCTGGACGATCCGCGACACGCTCTTCAAGTATCACGCCGCCTGCTACCTGACCCACGCCTCGATCAACGCCGCCCAGGCGCTTTCGAGGAAGATTGCGGTCGGAGACATCGAGCAGGTCGAGGTCCATGTGGCCGCCGATTCGCTCCAGGTGTGCAACATCGCCGAACCCAGCACCGGCCTGGAGGGAAAGTTCAGCCTCCGGGCCACCGCTGCGATGGCGCTGCTGGGCGACGACACTTCCGATATGGCCGTCTACACCGACGCCAGGATGCACGACGAGGAGCTCGTCGCCCTTCGCAACCGCGTGTGTGTGGTTCCCCACACCGAAGGCGTCGGCACCCGGTCGCGGGTGGTCGTCACCACGCGGGACGGCTCGGTCGTCGAGGCCGAGGACGACACCGGCCGGCCGGCCGAAGACCTCGAGGTCCAGCGACAGCGGTTGCTGCTGAAGTTCGACGGCCTCGCCCGACCGGTACTCGGCGAAAGCCGGGCCACTGCCCTGGCAACCGCGGTGATGGCGCTGGCTCCCGCAAGGCAGATCGGGCGCCTGGCGGCCGCATGAGCGCTCCCGATCTGGCGTCCTTTCCCACCCGGGTACGGGGCAACCTGTACGAGGCGTTTGCGGCTGGCCGGGTGTTCGAGCACCACTGGGGCAAGACCGTCACGAGCGGAGACAATGCGCTCTTCTCTTCCTTGACGCACGCCTACAACCCGCTCTACTTGAACGCCGAGCAGGCCCGGGCCGAGGGTCATCCGGATGTGGTCGTGAGCCCGATGCTGGTCCTCTGTGTCGTGGTCGGCTTGAGCGTCGAGGACCTCAGCGAAATCGGCGGCCCGTTCCTCGGGATCGACGATCTGACCTTTCATCGACCCGTGTATCCGGGCGACACCCTGACGGGTCGCAGCACGGTCGTGGAAGCGCGAGAGTCGAAGTCCCGGCCGATGGCAGGCGTTGTCACCTGGCACACGGAAGGCTTCAACCAACACGGGCAGCTGGTCGTGGATTACCGGCGCACGAACCTGGTCGCCAAGGGCCGGCCGGGGCACGCAACCGGGAAGCAAGGCGAGTGACGGTCAGCTGGTACCTGACCGACGAGCGGCGGGAGTTGCAGGAAAAAGCTCGCCGGTTCGCGGTCGACGAAGTGCTACCCCTCGCCAACGAACTCGACTCGAAAAAGGCCGACATTCCTCGCTCCTTCCTTGACCGGATGGGTGCCATGGGGTATTTCGGAATCACCCTGCCGAAGGACGTCGGTGGCATGGGCCTCGGTGTGTTCGAGTATTGCCTGATCACCGAAGAGCTGGCCCGGGGATGGATGAGCGTCGCATCGATCATCGCGCGGGCCCAGGGCATGGGCACCCAGATCGGTGACGCCGCCCGCCGGCGGGAGCTGCTGGAGCGCAGTGCTCGTGGTCAGTGGATCGGGGCGGCAGCCCTGTCAGAGGCGAATGCCGGATCCGATCTGGCCAACGTGCAATGCCGGGCCACGCTCGAGGGCGACGAGTGGGTCATCCGGGGAGAAAAGCGGTGGTGCGGCAACGCCGTGGACGCCGATTTCATCCAGCTGCTGGCCCGCGTCCGTGACGCCGCGCCCGACGAGCGGCGCTCGGCCGGACTCGCCATCTTCATCATCGAGAAGGATCGCGGCTCACTTCCTCCAGGGCTGCGCGCCAAGCCGATCGACAAGATTGGCTACCACGGCATGACCACCTATCACCTGTGGTTCGAGGGGCTGAGGGTGCCCAGGTCGAATCAGCTGGGGGCAGCAAGCAGCAGCCAAGCCAGCGGCGAACGCTCCGCCTTTGCCGCAACCCAATCCGGCCTGAACGTCGCCCGCGTCCACACCGCAGCGAGGGCGGTTGGCCTGGCCCGAGGCGGGCTAGAAGACTCCGTGGTCTACAGCCAGGAGCGGGTGCAGTTTGAACAGCCGATCGGCTCGTTTCAGGCGATCCGGTTCAAGCTGGCCGACATGGCAACCGAGATCGAGGCGGCGCGGGCGTTCACCTGGCAGGTCGCCCAGGCCATGGACGACGGTCACAATGTCGAGAAGGAGGCGGCCATGGTCAAGCTTCTGGCCACCGAGATGGCTGTTCGTGTGACCGGTGACGCCATGCAGATACACGGGGGGAACGGCTACACGACAGAGCGGCAGGTTGAACGTTACTGGCGCGACGCCCGGCTCACGACGATCTTTGAAGGAACGTCAGAAATTCAGCGGCGCACCATCTCTGACCGATTGCTGGGTAGTTTGCGATGACGTGGTTCGAGGAGTTCTCGCCGGGCGAACGCATGCGGCATCCCCGCGGGACGACAGTGGGTGAGGTCGAGAACCAGTTGCTGACCAAGCTGGTCCTCAACACTGCCCAGGCGCATTTCAACGAACACGTCACGTCAGGATCGGCGCTCGGTGATGGCCGGGTCGTGTTCGGCCTCATTACCGGGTCCATCGTGATCGGACTGACCACCCAGGACACGGCTGAGCACGCCGTTGCCGAGGTCGGACTTGACCGGATGCGCTTTACCGCACCCGTTCACCACGGCGACACGCTGTACGCCTTCACCGAGGTCCTTTCGACGAGCGACGCCGGCCGAGACGATGCCGGGCTGGTGCGGTTCAAACACTGGGGCGCCAATCAGGAAGGAACCATCGTCTTCGAGACCGAGCGGACAGTGCTGGTGAAGCGCCGCAGCCGTGGGGGCAATCAATGAGTCCTGCCCGCTTAGCGAGCGGACCGACGGGACCGCTCGCCGGGATTCGCATCATCGACGCCACCCAGGCCCTCGCAGGCCCGTTTTGTACCATGCTCCTCGCTGATCTGGGGGCCGATGTCATCAAGGTGGAACCACCGGCGGGGGACATGACCCGTTACAGCGGTCCGTTCACGC
>JBPYFF010000167.1:0-2873 GCA_051984455.1 Acidimicrobiales bacterium
TGCGGTCCGGGCCGGGTTAGCGCCGGTGGCTGTCCCGGTCTGCGCAGTGTGACGGGAAGCACACCCAGTCTATCGCCGGCCGGCTACCTCAGGGTCCATCCGCCCCCACGCCTCTGGGCCCTCTCCACCCCGGGGCGGTCAGCGACGGCTCAAGTTGATCGCGCCCACCTGGTCCCCGAACGGATCATCGCCGGGCGACAGTTCTACCCCTATAGCAACGTATCGCACTGCCAGGAGTCAGGTCACACTCTGCGCAATCCAGTCGTGCTTGGCGACGTTGCCAGTCCCGTCAGGCCCAGGGACACCGCCCGCGCCCCGCACTGACGACGTACAACAAGGCACGGGCAGTGTTCCCCCTTTCTTCCGTGAATCCTTCAGCCTCCGCCCGCCTGCCAGCCGCCAACGCCGGCGCACGTCGAGGGTGGTAACCAGCACTCTCTGGACATGCTAGTCGCTTTCGCATACGATCGTTGACATCGCAGAGGAGCTTGATAGTCTGCTTTCGGCACTCGCCGACCCAACACGACGCCGGGTCGTGGAGTTGCTCGGGGGCGGGCCCCGGCGGGCGGGGGAGCTGGCAGAGGGGGTCGGGATGGCGGCCACGACGTTGTCGCGACATCTCAGGCAGCTGCGCCATAGCGGGATTGTCGAAGTGATGATGGTCGAGGATGATGCGAGAGGAAGGGTGTATTCGCTTCGGGGGGACCGGATGGTCGCCTTGCAGGCGTGGATGGATCAGGTGTCGGCGGGCTGGTCCGAGCAGCTGGGCAGATTCAAAGCTCATGCCGAGCAGAAGGGAAGGATCCGGTGAGTAGCGACGTGGCCTCGGCGTCCGTGGACGTTGCCGTCGACCAGGAGGCGGCCTTTCGGATCTTCACCGAAGATGTCGGCCAGTGGTATCTGATCGACCAATACACCGTGGTCGATCACACCAGGACCAAGACGCTGCGTTTCGACCCGTGGGTTGGCGGTCGGTTCCGGGCGATTTACGACCTGGAGACCGGCGAGGGCGCAGAGGGCGCCCTTCTCACGGTATGGGAGCCGCCACATCGGCTGGTGTTCGTCGACTCGCGGGACATGGAGGTAGAGGTCACATTCGCGCCAGTCGGTGGGGGGTGCCGGGTGACAGTGGTACAGCGTGGCTTTGACAAGCTCGGCGCCGACGAGGCCAGGCGGGTTCGCGAGCACGGCTGGTTCGTTTACCTGCCGGCGTGGTTCGGGGAGTATGTCTCCACGCAGCCATCCCCCGCCTAGAGCGGGCGCGGCGATGCCCCGACGAAGCACCGCCAAGGCTGCCGTCCCGGCCACCGACACAATCGGCCGAGTGCGGCGCATCTGTACCGACCTGCCCGAGTGCCGCATGGACGGCGACCAACACCAGAAACTGAGCGTTCGGGGCAAGACGATGGGATGGCATACCGTCGACCATCACGGTGATGGCCGAATCGCACTGACATTGAAAGCGGCCCGGGGCGAGAACATCCAACTGGTGGCCTCGGACCCGCACAAGTTCTTCATGCCCTCGTACGTGGCCCACCACGGATATGTAGGTGTGTACCTGGATACGGCCGAAGTCGAGTGGGAGGAGATCCGAGAACTGATCGTGGATGCCTATCGACTGGCGGCACCGAAGGCCCTTATCAAGCTGATTGAGTGAAAAGGCTATCCGTGGCCACAGAAGAAGATCTTCGTTCATTAGCGATGTCGCTTGGCCCCAAGTCGAAGAACACCCCGCCTACGGGGGGCGCCCCAACTGGCGGGTGGCCGGACGGGGCTTTGTCGGTATCTGGAAAGACCAGACCAGCGCCGTCATGCTGGCCGGTGACCTGCCCGAGAAACAAGCTTTGCTGACCGAGGATCCGGACAAGTTCTTCACCACCGACCACTACCGCGACTCGGCTCGGCTGCTCGTACGGCTCGCCCAGGTGGGTGTCGAAGAGCTACGCGAACTGGTGACCGAGGCATGGCGCCAACAAGCTCCAGCAGATCTGATCGACCGTCTCGACCACCCAGATCCGACGTAGCCCCTTGCGGTCGCACAGGGAGAGCCGTCGATCGCAGTATCAGCCCGTGCCGTTGCGGCATATTGGGCGGATCCCGGCAGCCTCTGGATCGTCACAGGGCAGAGTCTCAGTGGAGTCGGACTCGACCTCTGGTGCAGCCGATCTTCACAGCTAGGCTGCGAAGCAATGTGGATCCCTCCAGGGTGAACTGGTGACAGATCTCCATCGCATGGTGATTGAGGCGGCTCGGCGGCACAGCCTGGGCGGGGTCGCGGTTGCCGTCATTCGACGCGGTGAGCCGGTGTCGACCGAATGCCTCGGGCTCGCCGACCGCGCGGCGGGTCGGGAGGTCACTCCCGAGACGGTGTTTCGGATCGCGTCGATCTCCAAGACGCTGACCGCGTTGGGCTTGATGCAGCTGCATGAAGACGGCCTGTTCCAGCTGGACGATCCGGTCAACAACTACCTGAAGTCCTTCCGGGTAGAGGCCCCGGTTGGCGGCGCGGAGGTGACATTCCGCCATTTGCTCACCCACACCGCGGGGATCGGCGAGATGCCGAGGCGGTCGGAGCTCGTCAATCGCTCGGCGTGGGGCACAGGTCCACCCGGCTCGCCGCCGACCGACCTGGCCCTTCTCTACCGGGGTGCCTTGCGGCCCGAGGTGGCGGCGGGCACCAAGTGGGCCTACGCCAATCACGGCTTCGCCGTCGTTGGCCAGCTGGTCGAGGACATCGCTGGTCGTCCTCTCACCGACTACATGCGCGCACGTGTCCTCGATCGCCTCGGAATGGCGAGCACCGACTACCAACGCACCGAGCGCGTTGCCGACAGGATGGCGGTCGGTTACCACTGGATCTTGGGCCGGCTCCG
>JBPYFF010000168.1:0-6165 GCA_051984455.1 Acidimicrobiales bacterium
GGTCGCGATCGGCGAGCTCGATCCGGAATTCTCCGTCCCAGCAGAGGAACAGCTCGTCTTCGGTGTGACGGTGCCAGGGAAACTCGCCCTCGAGCCGGGCGATGCGAACCACGGCGTCGTTCACGACCGCCAGGTCGACTGGCTGCCAGGGTCCGGGCAGGGCGGACGCGGTTGCCGTCACGGAAACTTTGGTTGCGGGTCTCGACATGTGGCCATGCTGGCACGGTGGTGACGCGGCCGATTCGACCACGAGGCGGGAGCGTCAGAACGCGGTCCGACGGAATGCACGCCTAACTAGTCCGTGGAGGGACGAGGAAATGACCCGCTCGGGGGATGGCTCAAACCGGCGAAGGTGGGCCATTCTTCCGACATCGGATCCCGCTCCTGGCTGTGGGGCGAGGTTGAATCAGCCGGATGGGGGGCCCGCACCGCCGGTCGGGTGACAAGGGGGAGTCACCCGCCGGTGGTGTTTTTCTCCTGCCTCCGTTGGCCATCGCCAGATGAACACGGACCTCCCGGGTGGGAGCTAACTGCACTTTGCCGTCGCGACCGATGCCACCTCGTTGGAAGCGACATGGATCACCAGCGGGCCGCTGCAACTGGTGCCGTTGGTTTCGGCGTCAAGCGTGGCGGAAATGGCCTTGCCGTCTTTCGTCTTTCCGACGCAGTCGATAACACCAGGGGCGCGCCCGTTGCAGTGGATCGCACCCGAGACGTCGATGCCCCGTTGCGACAGTTGAGCGGCGATGGCCGCGGCCGTGGCGGCGTGGACGGTGCCGCTGCTCACACCGTTGCCGCTGCCTCCGCTCCCCCCACAAGCGGCCGCGATCAGAGCGCCCACAATGACGATCGCAACGGCCAGCAGACGGGAAACCGGGCGCATGAGGTGCACATACTCGTCGACAGGGTGTCCCGACTTCCAATACGGACGTCTGGCCTCCGCCCACTTCTGCGGCCGCTAGGGTGAAAACTCCGATGGTCCTGGCAAGCCGCCCGACTCGCTGGCGCGCCCGGCGATGGCTGCTTGTGGGAGCTCTGGCCACGCTCGTCGTTCTGGCCGTCAACGCTGCGATCGCGGCTCGTTCGTCGGCACCGGCCCGTCAGCTGGCCGAGCAGAACTACCTGGACCAGGTCTCCCCGGTCATCCAGGATTCCACCCAGCAGGGCCGCGATATCGACGCGCTTCGCTCCCAGGCGGTCACCCTCTCGGGCACCACTATCATCGACCGCCTGGACCAGCTTGTCGCCAGCACGGCCCAGTCTTTTGCGGCCATCCGCCGGATTGCGCCGCCCGGCTCGATGGACACCGCCCACGACCTGCTGGTCGCGACCATGGCGGTGAGAGCTGACAGCGCCAAGTCCCTGCGCCAGGCCATCGCCAACGCGCTGGGCGGCCAGCCGCTCACCGCGGCGGCCGCGGCGGTCGGACAGGTTGGCTCCGAGATGGAGGCGTCAGACCGGACCTACCAACTGTTCGTCCAGGCACTGCCATCGCCGGGTACGGGCGCCCCAACGTCCCGATGGGTCAGCGACCCGACGGCCTACGATCAAGCCAACCTCAGCGTCTTCTTGTCCAGCGTCAGGGCGTCAACCAGCCTGGCTCCGGTCCACGATGTGGCGGTGGTGCTGGTCCTGACCGATCCCGCGCCGGTCAGCCTCAACGGATCAACGCAGGTGCTGCCGGTTTCAAAATTCCTCAACCTCCAGATCGTGGTCGCGGACACGGGTAATCAGCCGGAGCGCAACTTGATGGTCAGTGCGACCATGTCGCCATCAGCCATCGGCCCCACCGAGGTCTTCCGGGACTTCGTCAACCTTTCGCCTGGCCAGCGGCGGACGGTCAGCCTGGGCGGCCTGCGACCCGAGCCGAATCAACCCACGACGTTGACGACCAGGATCGACGCTGCCCCGGGCGAGACGAATCTCGGCGACAACACCAAGACCATCACCTTCGTGATGCAGTAGCCCGGTACAGCCCGATGGCGGCCACGGAGAGCACGGCCACCGCGCTGGCCGCACCGACCGCTCCCAGAGGTGCGCCGCTGTGGGCCGGGAGATCCGACACGGCGACGACCACCGCTCCGAGGGTGATGGTGCCCCCGACGATGACGGCCAGCCTCCGGAGCCGCCAGGCCAGCACCTCGCGGTTGTCGGGCGCCAGGCTGCGGGCTTCAAGCGACCACAGCGCCAGTTCCGCCATCAGCACCAGGCCGGCGACCTCGACCGGTGCGGTGGGATCCGCACCAATCCGACCGGCCACCGCCAGTGTGTATGCGGTCGCCAGTGCGGCCACGGACAACCCGATACCTGCGGGCCAGCCCGCCAGGCCAGCCAGCAGGGTGATGAGTCCGGCCAGGCCGGCGATTGCCTGCAAGCCGGCAACGGGCCGGCCGGAGCTCAAGGGGGCGGCGGCGAGGACCAGCCCGACGACGAGCGCCATTGCCCCCGTCAACAATCTGGCTCGCGTCACGGCGTCAACCGGCGGCGGGACCGGTCAACTTCCCGCATGATGTGGGCCAGGGGTTCGGACCGCCGCCAGCGGATGACCACCGCGCCCAGACCCTCCAGGACGTGGCGGCGCCGATCGCGTTCCAGTCGCCACAAGCGCCGGGCGAGAGGGCCAAGCGGCCCCGATGGTTCGACCACGCCCTCCTCCGGATCGACCTCGATGACAATCAGGTCGGCCCGGCGCCGTCGCAACTCGAACAGTGCCTCGTCGATCCGTTCATCGAGCAACGGCGTCAGGGCGATGACCAGCGCCCGAGCCGGCAACAGGTATCGCGGAAACAGCCGAACCGGGCGATCGGCCTCGGTCTGCAGAGGCGTCGAGGAAACCAGCACGTCGATCACTCGATACAGGGCCGCCTGGCCCATGGCCGGTGTCAACCAGCGCAGGCCGCCGAGGTCGACGACCCCGATGCGATCCCGGTGCTGGAGATAGGCGGCGGCCAGCGAGCAGGCGGCGCGGACGGAACGGTCCAACCCCGGGGCAGCCGCCATGTCCTTGTCCACGAAGGAGTCAAGGAAGAGAACGATGTCGGCGTTTCGCTCGCTGTACCGCTCGTTGACCCAAAGGGAACCGCGCCGGGCGGTTGACCGCCAGTTGACCGCGCGCGGCCGGTCGCCGACCCGGAACGGTCGGACATCGGCGAATTCGATCCCCTCGCCCTTGGTTCGGTCCACGACGTTGCCGGCAGTGACGAGCGTTTGGTGAGGCTGCACGAGCGCGGCAAGTGTGCCGGCGCTCGGCAGTGCCCGGAGCCGATGGGCTTGACCGCACGCCGCCGTCCACACCAGCAGGCCGCTCGGATCGTGGGCGCGCACCGTGACCGGCCCGACCCGAAAGGCGCCCCACCGGTCGGCCCGCAGCCGCCACTCGGGCGATCGCCCGGCGCCGGCGACCAGCGGGAGCGCCGTTGCTGCCGCCCCCGCCGTAGAGGTGTCCGACCTCACGGACAGCCCGTTCGGCACGGCGAGCAAGATCTCGACGCGGGGCAGGTCGGCCGACGAGGTCAGGTGGCCCACGACGTGGACGGTGTCGCCCTGCAGGACCCGATCGGCATCCACCTCGACCCGGCAGCTGAACTCGGGCCGGCTGATGAGGGCGACGCCGGCCACGAGCATCACCGCAAACGGCCCGGCCAGCACGACCAGCTCCGGCCGGCCGGTGACGAGCGCAGCCAGCAAGCCGGCCGCGGCGAGAGGCATCCAGATGAGGAGGCGGAGGGAAGCGCCCCGCTCCGCCCCGACATTGCTCATGGCGGCGCTCATGGCAGGGGCTGGTCGAGGTCCTCGGCCGCCGGGGTAGGCACTTCGGTGAGCAATGCGGCGACGACGTCATCCGGTCTGACCCGCCGGGCCCACAGTTCGCTGCGAAGCACGAGGCGGTGAGCCAGTGCCGGCACCGCCAGGGCCTTCACGTCCTCGGGGACGACGAAGTCCCTACCGTGCAAGGCGGCCCGGGCGCGGCACAGTTTCAGCAGGGCGATGCTGGCGCGCGGGCTGGCTCCCACTTCCACCTGAGGATGGGCGCGCGTCGCGGCGACCACCGAGACCAGGTACTGGCCGACGCTCGGCGCCACGTGGACGTCTTCAATCGCGACCTGTAGCGCCAGCACATCCATTCTCGCCACCACCCGCCCCAGGTCGACCTCGTCCGCCTTGCGCGCCATCCGTCGCTCCAGCAGTTCCCACTCGCGCTCGGCCGACAGGTAACCGATCCGCGTCCGCAGGATGAAACGGTCGAGCTGGGCCTCGGGGAGCGGGTAGGTGCCTTCGTACTCGATGGGGTTCTGGGTCGCCAGCACGAAGAACGGCGGTTGCAGTGGATGGGTGACGCCGTCGATGGTGACCTGGCGCTCCTGCATGGCCTCCAGCAGGGCGGCCTGGGTCTTGGGCGGGGCCCGGTTGATCTCGTCTCCCAGCACCAGGTGGGCGAAGATGGGACCGGGCCGGAACTCGAAGTCGCCCATCCGCTGGTTGAAGATGGTCGAGCCGGTGATGTCGGCCGGCATCAGGTCGGGCGTGAACTGCACGCGAGCGAAGGTGAGATCGGTCGTCCGGGCGAAGGACCGGGCGATGAGCGTCTTGGCCAGCCCGGGGTTGTCCTCGATCAGCACGTGCCCGTCGGCGAGGAGGCCGAGCAAGACCAGTTCCAGGGCGGGCCGCTTCCCAACGACCGCCTTCTCGACCTCGTCCAGGATGTGCCCGCCGATGGGCTCGACGTCCTTCAGGTCAAGGGCCACGTCTGTCCTCAGATCCGCTCCAGGCCGGTCACGGCCTCCTCCAGGTCCGCGGCCGGGATGCCGCGAGCGAGAGGATCGTCCGGCCGGGGGGCGAGACGAGAAAGCTCCCAGGCCACCGGTCCCAGGATTGCCTGCACCTCACTCATCCTGGCCGGGGTCACGGGGTCGATCTCGAGCCCCCTCCGCAAGGCCAGCCGATCGGCCGCGATCTGCCGGACGAGCGGTCGGATCCAGTGGTAGGCGTCGCCGGCGTGAACGGTTGCCAGCTTGAGCCGGCGGTCCAGGGCCGAGAGGGTGGAGGGTGGCCGGCGCCGGGGCGACGGGGGCGCCCGCCGCCGATCGAGTGGCGACGGCCCGGGACGGGGAGCGGCCCGACCCACGAGTTGCACCGTGAATGCCAGGGCGCAGCCGGCGATCAGGAGGAGTTCGAGCCGCACGATCAACGAGCGCTCGCCCGGGGCGGCGATCAGTGCGACCGGCAGCACCAGCAGGCTGAGACCGGCGATCACCGTCAGCCGCCAGAGCGTGGCTGTCATGACGCCCCGTTTCGGGCGAGCTGATCGGAGCCGAGCTCTCCTCTGACGGCCTCCAGGGCGGCGATCGCCTCCCGCCTGATCTCGTCGTCGATGACGTGGTCGCTGAACTTGGCTTGCTCGAACAGCTCGGTCAGGCGGGACGCGGCGGGTTCGCTGACCCGGTGGGCGGCCAGGACGTGGCTCAGGTATTCGAGCGGGGTCGCGGCCGGGTCACGTTTCAGGCCACCGGCCGCCAGGCCACGCTCCATCCGGGCGTAGGTTGCGATGACGGCCCGCCTGGCGTCGGGGTCCCGGCGCAGGTCCTCGAGCGAGTCGTCCAGCAGCGCAACCAGATGCCCGGCTTGAGCGTCTTCGTCCAGGACGGCCTGCGGGCGGCGGGTGAACTGAGTCGCCAACAGGGCGAGGCCGGCCGCCGAGGCCAGCCCCGCGATCTCCCACCAGGTCGGGCCGGATGATTGGGTGTGTCGGCTCGGCGCCCTTGGCGGGCCGGTTGGGGCCGGCGAGCCCAGCCCGCTCGAGGGTGCGGGGACGACCGGCGCGACGGCGCGACCGTTGTGATGCTGGTGGAGGAGCAAGCTGACGACGATGACGATGGTGAGAATGCCAATCAGTCGCCCGGCGGCCGCCTGCGCTCTTGACCGGCGGGGCCGAGCGGACGGCCTCATCCCGTAGACCAGGACGGCCAGGCCGGCGAGAGCGACGAGCATGAGCAGGGCCGGCCCCCAGTTGGACCTTGCGGTTGCTTCGGCGTGGGTGCGGGCACGGAGCAACGGTCGCTGACTGGCCAGGGCGACGAGACCCAGGAGCCCGACCGCGCCGACGGCGAGAGCTCCGGCTCGGGCCCGGATCACGCTTTCATCACTGCCCCGATGTTGGCACGGCGG
>JBPYFF010000169.1:0-2358 GCA_051984455.1 Acidimicrobiales bacterium
GTCACCTCGGGAACTTCCCTCAGGCCTTCACGCACCTGGCGTTGATCAACGCGGTCATGCACGTTATCCGTGACGAGCAGGAGGCGGTCGCGCGGCCAAATACCGGCCTGACCGCGGACCGCCTCCCCGCCCAAGAGCGCGCTACCTGAGTAGCGGGAGGGTTCTCGCTCGCCTAGCGGCGGCGCGAGTCCCTCCCTTGGCGATTGTCATTTCCACGACCGTGGCCGCCGTCCCCTTGGTCGTCGTCACCTTGGTCGTTGCCGTTCCCGTGCCCCTTGCCCTGGCCGTAGTGGTTGCCCAAGGTCCGCAGGCCGTAGCCGTACGGGAATAGCGGGTCGTAGTTCGCGTCACCGATGTTGATCGGCTCCTGTGCGATCGTGCGCGGCCAGCTCACCGGGAGCTTCCCGGTGTATGCCCGACGGCCGAAGAGGTCGTCGGCGACACCGGCGCCCTCGCTGCCCGGCAGCCACGCTGCCACGAGTGCGTCGATGCTCTGGAGCTGTGCCGGCGGGACGATCATCGGGCGACCGGACACGATCACCACGACGCAGCGCGCCGCCTGTGCGCAGACGTTTTCGATGGCTGCGTTGTCGGCTGCCGAGAACATCATCGTCTTCGGCGGCCGCGGGATGTTGTGGTCACCGGGGTCGTAGGCCCACAGCGGGCCACCGACGTCGCCGAAGCCCTCGGCGTACGGCGTCTCGCCGACCACGACGATGCCGGTCGAGTTCGGGTCGATCGGCGCCGAGGCGTCCTCCGAGAACGTCACTGGCCCGTGTGCGTCCTGCTTGATCCCGTCGAGGATCGTCGTCCCTGGGATCACGTTCGTGGAGCCACCCTGCCACGTCAGCGTCCAGCCACCGGCCTGGTTGCCGATGTTGTTGGCGTTGCTGCCGGCGACGTAGATCGGCTGGTTGCCCCTGATTGGGAGCGTGCCGTTGTCGTTCTTCAGCAGCACCTGCGACTCCGACGCCGCACGCCGTGCGAGGGCGTGGTGCGCGGGCGAGCCGACTTGGCTGATGTAACGCCGGTCGGTGAACGGGTGCTCGAACAGACCGAGCTCGAACTTCTTCGTCAGGATCCGGCTGACTGCATCGTCGATGCGTGCCATCGAGACCTGCCCGGAGTTGACCAGGTCCGTGAGCTCCGAGATGAAGTTCTTGTAGTTGTTCGGTTGCATGAACATGTCCGTTCCGGCGTTCACGCCGTCCTTGACGTTCTGCACCGCTGGATCACCCGGCAGGCCCGGATGGATGTGATCGATGCCGTTGTAGTCCGAGATCAGGAAGCCGCTGAAGCTCTGCTGACCCTTCAGCCAGCCCGTGATCAGGTCCTGGTTGCCGTGCATGTTGATGCGGTTCCCAAGCCCGTCCTCGGTCCAGTCGACGTCCGAGTAAGACGGCATGACGCTGCCCACGTGGTGCTGGTGGACCGCCGGGACGTACGGCGACAACGCCAGCCGGTCGAAGGTGGCGTGGTCGACCTGGTCGACCCCCTGATCGATCGGATAGTCCCCGGTCGTGTGATCGTTCGAGCCGGTTCCGTAGGTGGTCAGGCCATCGCCCGCGAAATGCTTCGCTGTGGCGAGGACGCGGTCCGGACGCGAAAGCCGTGGCGGGTTGCCCTGGAAGCCGTCGATCGCGGCCTCCATCTCCTGCACGAGTTGGGGCGTTTCACCGAACGACTCATAGGTGCGCCCCCAACGGTCGTCGCGCGCCACGCAAATGCACGGCGCGAACGCCCACTGCGGCCCGGTTGTGCGGGTCTCCTCGGCCGCAACGTGCTCGACTTGGTACACGAGCCCTGGGTCACGGCTCGCCCCGAGGCCGATGTTGTGCGGGAAGACAGTGGCGCCGAGCATGTTCCCGTCACCGTGGACGGTGTCGATGCCGTAGATCAGCGGGATGTGCAAGCGTGTCTTCAGGGCAGCCTGTTGGAAGTGATCGACCATGTCAGCCCAGGCCGTGGGATTGTTCCCGGCAAGCGGCACCGAGCCTCCGCCTGACAGGACCGAGCCCAGCCCGAGCGCTGTGATCTGGTCCGACTTGTCGGAGCCGTCCGGGTTCGTGCCCTCGAGATTCGCGCGCTCGGCCTGCGTCATCTGACCGATCTTCTCCGCAAGCGTCATGCGGCCGAGCAAGTCCTCGACGCGCTGCCGGACCGGCAGGTGCCGATTTTGATACGGGAGCTGGGTCGCTCTCGCGTTGTGTTTCGTAGTCGCCCCTGCGCCTGGAGCAGCCAGGCCGGCGACAAGTGCAAGCATCAGCGCAGCGACGCTGATGGCCAAAAATCCCTTCGTGCGCATATATGCGCCTCCCCTCAGTAGTGAGCCGGGACGCCTCCTACCCAGGGATCTCG
>JBPYFF010000170.1:0-8229 GCA_051984455.1 Acidimicrobiales bacterium
TCCCCGATCAGGCGGAGAACCTCGTCGGCGTCGAACTTGGCGACCAGCACCACCTTGTTGCCGGTGAACGACGAGCTCATCACCGACCACTGGGTCGCTCCGTGCATCAGGGGTGCGATGGGGAGCATGGTGACCGGGAAGCCGGCCTTCCCTTTCTCCACCATTTGCTCCGGACGGGTGACTCGCACCTTCGTCATGGCGTCGATGCCGCCCCCGAGCGCGAAGAACACGTCCTCATGGCGCCACACCACTCCCTTTGGCATCCCGGTCGTGCCGCCCGTAAAGAGGATGTAGAGGTCCCCGGCGGACCGCGGAGGAAAGTCGCGCTCGGGTGGGCCGGACGCCACGGCCGCCTCATAATCGACATAATCGACCGCACCGGCCGCGGCCGGTGCGCCGCTGCCATCGTCGATGACGATGGCGTGTTGCAGGAGCGGAAGGCGAGGTCGCACCGCCGCCACCCGGGGCCCAAATCCCCGCTGGTAGATCAGCGCGACCAGATCGGCGTTTTCGAACAGGTAGGCCAGCTCATCTTCGACGTATCGGTAGTTGATGTTGATCCACACCGCCCGGATCTTGAAGATGGCCCACAGCGACTCGACCCATTCCACCGAGTTGTAGGCATAGATGCCGACGTGGTCGCCCGGCTGGACGCCGCTGGCCTGGAGGTGATGGGCCAGCCGGTTGGCCCGTTCCTCCATCTCGGCGTACGTCCGGCGCTGGCCGCCGGCGACGAGGTACTCCCGTTCCGCGAAGGCGTCGACCGCCGCCTCGAAGAGGTCGGCCAGGTTGAATTCCACGCGACGTAGTAGAACACGTTCTGATCTACACCGGCAAAGTTTGGGAAAAGGGGAGACTCATGGGTGGGACCGAGAACCTGACCATCGAGACGGATGGCCACACGCTGATCGTGACCATGAACAGGCCCTCAGCCAAGAACGCCCTGAGCCCGGCCATGCTCGTCGGCATGGCCGACGCCTGGGTGGAAGCGGACACCGACGAGTCGATCCGGAGTGTGGTGCTCACCGGGGCGGGCGGTGACTTCTGTACGGGAATGGATCTGAAGGCCTTCTCTGGCGGCGGCGGAGGGCAGCGGGACCCCGCCATCGACGAGCGGATGAAAGCCGACCCCGACCTGCACTGGAAAGCACTCCTTCGCCACTATCAGCCGAAGAAGCCGTTGATTGCCGCGGTCGAGGGCTACGCCGTGGCGGGGGGAACGGAGATCCTCCAGGCCACCGACATTCGCGTCGCCGGTCAGGGAGCCAGGTTCGGGATCTTCGAGGCCAGGCGGGGACTCTTTCCCCTCGGTGGCTCGACCGTGCGGCTCCGGCGTCAGATCCCGTTCACCATGGCGATGGATCTTCTCCTGACGGCGCGTGAGGTCTCGGCCGCCGAGGCGCTGTCGATCGGGTTGATCGGCAGGGTGGTGCCCGACGGCCAGGCCCTGGCGGCGGCGCTGGAGGTGGCTTCGGTGATCAACGCCAATGGGCCGCTGGCTGTCGAGGCGATCAAGCGGTCGGTCAGGGAAACCGAGCGTCTGAGCGAAGAAGACGGCCTGGCCCGAGAGCTCGAAATCGGTTCCCCCATCTTTGCGACGGAAGACGCCAGGGAAGGTGCCCTCGCTTTTGCCGAGAAACGCCCGGCGGAGTTCAAGCGCCGTTGATCGGCCTGCGGGGCTGAATGAACAGGATCTCGGCCTCGGCGAGGGCAATGCCTTCGACGCTGGAAGCGCCCCGTACGAAGATCTTTCGCCCCCGCACCTGATCGACCCACGCCTCGTAGTCGATATGGGTGTTGAGCGGTGTCGGACGGCGCATCCTGACCGTGAGGGTGCCGGTATAACCGGCGAGACCGGAGGCGATCTGGGCAAACCCGAGCAGGTCGTCGAACGCTGCAGCCACGAAACCACCGTGCAGGCAGCCGGGTGGGCCTTCGTAGGCATCGGTCCACAACGCCCAGCCACGCGTGCGGGCCCGGTCATCGGGGTCAATGGCGAGGTGCAGCGGCGCGGCCAGCGGGTTGCTGCGCCCGCTGATTCCGCTGCGCTCCATCAGGGCGGCGTCCTCAGTGCGGGCGAGCGCGATGCTGCCCCGCCCCCGATGGCTGGGCAAGGCTGCTGCTCGTTCGGCCACCGCCTCGGCGTGCCGGACCAGTTCTTCCAGCGTGGCCGGATCGGTCTGCTGGATGTCGAGCAATGCGACCGCCTCGATGAGCCGCTTGGTGTTGCGCACCAGTTGATGCTTGAGGGCCCGCTGCGATCCTTCTGGCGGGTCGTCGCGGATCCATGCCCGATGGGCGTCGGACGGCAGCGGCGGCAGTGGCGGCGCAGTTGGCGGCAAGAACGACGCGGCCGGCTGCGGTCGTTCACTCATCAAATGGCCCGCTCCCTGTCGGCCCAGTAGGGATCACGCAGCTTGCGCTTGTAGAGCTTGCCGTTGGGATCACGGGGCATCTCGTCAATGAAGTCAATGGAGCGGGGGGTCTTGAAGCGGGCCAGCCTTCCGGCGCAGAAAGCCAGGATGTCGTCGGTCAGCTCCTTGTCTCCCGGGACACCGGAGGCGGGCTCGATCACGGCCTTCACTTCCTCGCCCCAGTCCTCGTTGGGGATGCCGAACACGGCCGCGTCCGCCACCCTGGGATGGGTGAGCAGCACGTTCTCGATCTCGGCCGGGTAAATGTTGGCGCCACCGGAGATGATCATGTCCGCCTTGCGGTCGCACAAGAACAGGTAGCCGTCGTCGTCGAGATAGCCCACATCGCCGACGGTGAAGAAGGGGCCGATCCGGTTCTTCTGGGTCTTCGCCTTGTCCTTGTAGTACTCGAAGTCCCCTCGCTGCATTGACATGTAGACGGTGCCGATTTGATTGGGCTCTTCGATTTTGTTGCCGTCGTCGTCAAAGATGGCGATCTCCGACATGGGCCAGGGTTTGCCCACCGTGCCCGGTTTCTTCAGCCAGTCTTCGGCGGTCACCATCGTCCCGCCACCTTCACTGGCGGCGTAATACTCGTCGACCGCGTTGCCCCACCACTCGATCATCTGACGCTTCACCTCCGGTGGACAGGGGGCGGCGGCGTGAATCATGTGGCGCAGCGACGACACGTCGTACCTGGCCCGGACTTCGGGCGGCAAGGCCAGCAACCGGTGGAACTGGGTCGGCACCATGTGGCTGTGCGTGACGCGGTACCGCTGGATCTTGTCGAGACAGCCTTCAGGCGTCCACCTGTCCATGATCACGATGGTGTGGCCGAGGTGGACGGCCGCGCCGGAAAAGGTCAGCACCGCCGTGTGGTACAGCGGCGATCCGACCAGGTGCACGTTGTCGTCGTCGGGCGTGATACCGAAGAGCAGCAGGATGCCGCCGAACCCGAGGGCTGAAACCTCCGGTGCAACACCTGGCAGGGCGCGACGCACGCCCTTCGGCCGGCCGGTCGTGCCCGACGTGTAGTTCATCACCGCTCCTGAGGTGCGGTCGGGTGGGGCGGTGGTGGGCTGGCTTTGTTTCAGCTCGGAAAAGGCCCGAAAGCCGGGGATGTTGTCGGGGACGGCGAAGCAGGCCTCCTTCGGAAAGCCGATCTCGGCGACCGCGGCCGCGCATGCGTCGGCGAACCGCTCATGGCCGATGAACGCCTTGGCCTCGGAGTCCGCCACGATGTAGGCGATCTCCGACCCGACCAAATGATGGTTGATCGGCACCAGATACCAGCCGGCTTGCAAGGCGGCGAGATAGAGCTCGAATACCTCCGCCCCGTTGGGGAGCACCATGGCGATGGCGTCGCCCGGTTGCAGTCCCACTTCCCGAAGGCCGTGGACGAGTTGGTTGGCCGATGCCAGCAGTTCACCCGCCGAGATCTCTCGTCCGTCGGGCTCCACCAGCGCCAGGCGGGCCGGCTCCTCCTCGGCGTGGGCCCAAAAACCGTGATCGGCCATGCTTGCGTCCTCCCAGGGACCCGATGCGAGGGTCTGTCGATGTGGCTCCGAGCGTAGCGTGGTCGGGCCGATCGACGAGAACGCGTTCTGATTTTCCGGGGCGGTACGGTCGGGTCATGACCGTGATCGTCCATGAGGCCGACGCTTCCCTCGAGTCCTTGACCGACCAGCGCATCGCCGTTGTCGGGTATGGCAACCAGGGCCGGTCCTGGGCTCTCAACCTCCGCGACTCGGGCGCCGATGTCGTCGTCTGCGTGCGGGCCGATTCCACCCGCGAGACGGCGGAGGTCGATGGGTTCAGGCCGTACGAGCTCGACGCCGCCAATGACGCCGACGTGATCTGCCTGCTGATCCCCGACGACATCATTCCCACCCTGCCGTTGGCGCCGAAACCGGATGCACTCGTGATCGTTGCCAGCGGGTACACCCTCGCGTTCGGACGGCTCGATCCCGCCTGCGACGCCGGCATGGTCGCGCCCAGGATGCTCGGACCAGAGGTCCGGCGCTGCTATCTGGAGGGCGTCGGGTTCATCACCGCAGTGGGCGTGGACCGGGACGTCACCGGTACGGCGCGAGCGCGTGTGCTCGCCGTGGCCAGGGCGATCGGGGGGCTGCGCCAGGGCGCCATCGAACTCACGTCTAAGCAGGAAGCAGTGCTCGACCTGGCCGTCGAACAAGCCCTGTCGCCCGCCCTGCGACAGGTGAGCGAATCGTTCGTTCGCGTGATGCTCGAACAGGCAGTGCCGATCGAAGCGATCGTGACAGAACTGGTGCTGTCGGGCGAAGTCGAGAGGACGTATCGTCTGGTGCGTCTCGAGGGCGGCGCGGCCCAGATGACCTACCACTCACCGACCAGTCAGTACGGCCAGCTGTCCCGCGCCGGCCGCTACCAACATCTCGACATGGTGAGCACCATGCGAGAACTGGTGGACGACATCGCTTCGGGACGCTTCGCCGACGAGTGGGACGCCGAACGAGACGCCGGCTACCCCCGGCTGGGGGAACTGCGGGGCAAGGCCATGGCTCCGGAGATCTTGGCGTTCGAGGCCGACTTGCGAGCCAGGCTGGGCGAGCGGGCGGCACAAGATCCACCCCGGCCGTGAATCGCGTGGAGCAGGACGCCGAGTGCGAAGACTGCGCCTATGTCTACGCCGTCATGACCCGCGCCGCGATCCCGCCCCTGCTTCGAGCCAGGGCGGGTGACTTTTGCACTCGCCTCGACCACGTCAGCGCCGAAGTGCTGAGAGCTCATTCTCGATCGGAGGGCTGGTCCGCGCTCGAGTATGCCTGCCACGTGCGGGACGTCTTTCGGGTCCAGCGGCAGCGGGTTGAGCTCGCCCTCGTCGAGGATGAGCCCCACTTCTCGCCGATGCGACGGGAGGAGCGAGTGGTCGAGGAGCGGTACAACGAGCAGGAGCCGTCGTCGGTAGCCGAGGAGCTGATTGATGCGGCCGGCCGGCTGGCCGGGACGTTCGAGTCGCTCGACGACGCCGGCTGGAGCAGAACCGGGGTTTACAACTGGCCTTCCACCCGGGTGCGCACCATCGAGTGGATCGGCCGGCACACCCTCCACGAGGCACAGCATCACCTTCACGACATCGATCGGCTGACGGCTCTCTAGAACTGCCGGAAGTACTGGCTTCTGCTCCGTGGCTTCACGCCGCTTGCCATCGCGGTTCGCACCGGGAAGGGGGCAGCAAGGTCGTAGCGGACCTCGGTGACGGGGACGCCCCACGGGGCAGCCTCGGGGAGGCGCTGCGTCTCGACGAAGCCGGCGCTTTGGTAGAGGCGGGCGGCAGTCACCAGGGCGTCGAAGGTCCACAGGAACAGGGCGCGGTAACCCACCGCCCGGCTGTGCTCGAGGGCAAGGTCGAGCAGCTGACGGCCGATGCCCTGGCTCCGGATCGCAGGGTCAAGCAGGAACCACCGGAACTGACCCAACCCGTCACCGGCGGAGCAGACCGCCGCACTCCCCATGAACTGGTTCCGTTCCCGCACGACCCAGAAGTGGGCGGGCGGATCAGCTCCACCGCCCTCGCCCCGGCCCACCGCTCCTACCCCTGCTTTGGCCCGGCCCCTCACCGCGGCCGCGATTTCGGCAGCCACATAAGCCTCGAATCGCTCGTCGAGCTGATATTCGGCTCGGTACAGCCGGCCGTGCTGCTCCACGATCGCGCCCAGGTCACCCGCTCGCAGCGTGCTGCCGATCGACGCCATGTCCGTCACCTCCCAACCGTTTGGTTGGTGATTACGATACCAACCGTATGGTTGGCAAGTCCAAGGAAAAGCCGATCCAGACCAGGATTCTGGAAGCCGCGGCGGAAGAGTTCGCCCGCCATGGTGTCGGCGGGGCCCGGGTCGCCCGGATTGCCCAGGCGGCCAGGGCCAACAAGGAGCGCCTGTATCACTACTTCGGCAACAAAGAAGAGCTGTTCGCCGCCGTCCTCGACGATGCCATGGGCCAGATCGTGGCCGCCGAGCCCTTTGCCGCCGACGACCTGGGCGCATACGTGTCCGCCATGGTCGACTTCCACCGAGCGCATCCGACGCTGGTCCGGCTACTGCTGGCCGAGGCCCAGGATCAGCCTGGTAGGACGTTACGCCTTCACCGCGAACGGGTCGTCCATTATGACAACCGGGCTGCGGCCGTTCGGGAGGCTCAGCAGCGGGGAACCATCCGTCCCGACGTCGACCCGCGAACGGTCGTTTACCTGGTTCTGGCGCTGGTGGTCACTGCCGAGGCGCTCCCCCAGTTGACCCGGTTGATCCTCACGACAGCTCCGAGTACCCCCCTTCGACAAGCGCTCGATAGCTTGCTGTCCCCAGTTACCCGGCCGGTGGCCGCGAAGGCAGGACAGCCAGCACACTGAAGCCCGGGGTGGCGCGGTAGCGCATGGGCGTCACCCCGCTCTGACCGAGCCGGTACATCGCGGGAAGTGAGGCACCTCCCGATGTGCTGATCGTGAAGAAGACCCGTGTGCTGTCCGCCGTCCACACGATGGGCTCGACGGTCGCGCTTCGATCCGGGAATGCGGGAACCGTCACGCGGCCAGTGGCGACGTCGACAAGGGCCAGGCGAAACGAGTCGCCCAGCCCGCCGGTCTGCAACGCGACGTAGGCGGCGAGCGTGCGACCGTCAGGTGATATCGCCCCGGCCGCGCCGAGAAAACCCAGGTAGGTCGCGGGGTCGAGCTGATCGGCCGGACGGGTCCGGCACGAGGAGACATCGGTCAGATAGAGCCGGCCGTCCGTCTCCACCCACGCCAGCAGATCGCCGGATCCCGCGATGGGCTCGCCCGCCGTTCCCAGAGAGCACACCGTCCGCCCGGAGGCGGGGTCCCAGACGACGAGGGCGTCCGGCTCGTGCACCACCACGCCGCTCCGGACGCTGATCGAAGACACGAAGCCCTGATAGGAGACGGGCGGGACCAACCACCGGCCGGCACCGTCGACCTCTCCAATCGAGTTGTCGCTGATGACCCAGAGGGCGTCCGGCCGATCGGCGGCAAACGCCTGGTCGCCATGACTGATCAGCCGTGGGGCAGTCTGGAAGTCGCTTGGCTGGACAAAGATGCTCCCGCTCCCGAAGAGAGCGACATACCCGAGCCGAGGGATCAGGGCGCCGTCCAGGACCGGTGCGCTGGAGAGTTGATGAGCCTGACTGGCGTCAACGTCGAGCCGGAAGACGCCGTCGGGTGCCAGGGCCAGCAAGGAAACGCCGGTTGGCTGGTCAAGCCAGTGGTGGAGCGATGCGATGGTGGCGTCGGCCGCCTGGAGACGAATCGGCCCGGCCAGCCGTTCTGAACCGGTGGCAAAGCGATGCTCTTCCGCCGCGAGCAGATGGTCGACCCGGCGCTCGGACTCATCGACCCCCGGGCTCAGTGGGAAGCCGTCCACCGGCGCCAGTTGTCGTGCTGTCAGCAACCGGCGGAAGGCGCGCCGGAGCTCGGCCACCTTGCCATCCACGAGGACGGCCCCTGCCACGCTGTGATCGAGTTGATCCAGACGGGCTGCCTCTTCGAGCGAGAGAGCGTAGGTGGCATCCGAGACCCTGGCCTCGTCGCCGGGAAAGGCGGCGTCATTGAGGGCTTGAACGGCTTGCTGCCGGGCGTCCTCGATCGCGTGGTATTGCGCGATCCGTCCGGACAGCCACCGGAACTCGCGCTTGGCGATCTCGCTGCGAACTGGCACCGCCAGGATGAAGAGGACCAGCGCGGTGGCCACGCCAATGGTCGGCCACCGCCGCCACCGCCGCCACCGCGGCCGTCGCGCCCGACCGGGTCGGACCGGGTTGTCCT
>JBPYFF010000171.1:0-7549 GCA_051984455.1 Acidimicrobiales bacterium
TCATGCGTTCGAGGAAGGGGACAGAGCCCACTTCGAAGAGGATCTCTCCGCCTGGAAAACCGCCATTCAGCGCAAGCTCGACTACCTGTACCGGCTGGGCGTGGTCGCCGCGCCGGTCGTCAACTGACCGCGACCAGTTAGCCGCCCAGCAACCCGAGGGCGTGCACGGTGTCGCGCTCCTCGATCAACTCGGCGACGGTGGCGTCGATGCGTTCACGGGAGAAATCGTCGATATCCAGCCCGGCCACGACCCGAAACTGGCCCGCCTCCGTCGTGACCGGAAAGCCCGAGACGAGGCCGTCGGGCACGCCGTAGTCGCCGCTAGAGGCAATGGCCATGCTGACCCAGTCGTCGTCCGGAGACCCCGTCATCCAATCACGCATGTGGTCGATGGCGGCGCTGGCGGCCGAGGCCGCGCTCGACGCCCCGCGCGCTTCGATGATCGAGGCGCCCCGCTGCTGGACGGTCGGGATGAACTCCTTCTCCACCCAGGCCTGGTCGCCCACCACCTCGAGCGCGTTCCGCCCGGCCACGCGCGCGTGGACGACGTCGGGATACTGGGTGGCCGAGTGATTGCCCCAGATGGTCATCCGGGAAACGTCCGCGACCGGCCGGCCCGTCCTGGCCGCCAGCTGGCCCTTGGCCCGGTTGTGATCGAGCCTCACCATGGCGCTAAACCGCTCGCGGGGAATCGCCGGTGCGTTGTTCATCGCGATGAGGCAGTTGGTGTTGGCCGGGTTGCCGACCACCAGGATGCGCACGTCGCGGGCGGCGTTCTCCGACAGGCACCGCCCCTGGACGGTGAAAATGGCACCGTTGGCCTCGAGCAGGTCCTTCCGCTCCATGCCCTTGGTACGTGGGCGGCTGCCGACGAGGAGAGCGAAATTGACGTCGCCGAAGGCCGAGTCGACGTCGTCGGTCGCCACCACGTCGGCCAGCAGCGGGAAGGCACAGTCCTCGAGCTCCATCACCACACCCTGGAGCGCGCCGAGAGCCGGCGTGATCTCGAGCAAGTGGAGGATCACCGGCTGGTCGGGGCCGAGCATGGCGCCGCTGGCGATCCGGAACACCAGGCAGTAGCCCAGTTGACCGGCAGCGCCGGTCACCGCAACCCGTGCGGCTGGTCTCCCCATGGCTCCTCCTGTGGCCCCTATAGCCGGTCGATGATCGCGGTCGCGAACTCGGACGTTTTCACTTCGGTTGCGCCCTCCATCTGCCGGGCGAAGTCGTAGGTGACAATCTTTTCCGAGATCGTTGTCTCCATGGCCCGGACGATGTCATCGGCCGCATCCAGCCAGCCGAGGTGTTCGAACATCAGCACGCCCGACAACAACAGCGACCCGGGGTTGACCTTGTCCTGACCGGCATATTTCGGAGCGGTTCCGTGGGTCGCCTCGAAAATGCCGTGCCCGCTGACGTAGTTGATATTTGCCCCCGGCGCGATCCCGATCCCCCCGACCTGGGCGGCCAGGGCGTCCGACAAGTAGTCGCCGTTGAGGTTGGTCGTCGCAATCACATCGAACTCTTCCGGTCGAGTCAGCACCTGCTGCAAGGTGATGTCGGCGATGTTGTCCTTGACCAGAATCTTGCCGCCGGGCTGACCGTGACAGTCGTCCCAGCCCACCGCGACGTCGGAGAATTCTTCTCTGGTGAGCTCGTACCCCCAGGTGCGGAAAGCCCCCTCGGTGAACTTCTGGATGTTGCCCTTGTGGACGAGGGTCACGGAGCTGCGCTTGTGCTGGACGGCGTAGTTCAGAGCGGCCCGGATCAACCGCTTCGACCCGGTAACGGACACTGGTTTGAGACCGATACCCGAGTCCGGCCGGATGGTCCAGCCAAACTCGTCGTGCACCCATTCGATAAATCGTCTCGCTTCCGGTGTCCCCTCTTGAAGCTCGAGTCCGGCATAGATGTCCTCGGTGTTCTCCCGGAAGATCACCATGTCCACTTTTTCCGGGTGCTTGACGGGGCTCGGCACACCCTGGAACCACCGAATCGGTCGAAGACACACGTAGAGATCGAGGATCTGGCGCAGCGCCACATTCAGCGACCGGATCCCTCCCCCGACCGGCGTCGTCAACGGTCCCTTGATGCCGATGAGGTACTCCTTGAAGGTCGCCACCGTTTCGTCAGGCAGCCAGCTGCCGGTCTGGTTGTAGGCCTTCTCGCCGGCCAACACCTCTTTCCAATCGACCGACTTACCGTGCTTTTTGGCCGCGGCGTCGAGAACCGACCTTGCCGCCGGCCAAATATCGACCCCGGTGCCGTCGCCTTCGATGAAAGGAATGATGGGCTCATCCGGTACCTGCAGGGCGCCGTCATCCGCCATGGTGATCTTCTCGGACATGCAGTCGAGCCTACCGGTGGCCGCGGCCGTGCCGCGGCTCAGCCGGTGAGGGGCAGTCCCAGGCTGGCGTAGATTTCCCTCGTCGCGCGTGATCGGTTCAGGGTGTAGAAGTGCAGGCCCGGCGCGCCTTCTGCGAGGAGCTTCTCGCACAGCTCGGTCGCAAGCTCGACACCCGTTTGGCGGACCACTTCGGCATCGGCAGCGGCCTCCAGACGAGCCGCCATGGCCGCAGGGACGGCAGCACCCATCTCGGCCATCCGGGGGATGGAGGCCAGGTTCGTCACCGGCATGACGCCGGGGACGATGGGTTTGTCCACGCCCCGCGTCGCCAGGTCGTCCATGAGCCGGAGGTAGTCGGCCGCCTCAAAGAAGAACTGGGTCACGGCGAAATCGGCCAGCGCCAGTTTTTCGACCAGGTAGCCGCGGTCGAAGTCGAGATCGGGTGAGCGGGGGTGGCCGGCCGGGTGGGCCGCCACGCCAATGGAGAAACCGCCGATGGCGCGGGCCAGCTCGACCAGCTCAATGGCGTGCGCCAGTTCGCCTTCGGCCGCATCGGGGTCGGTGGGCGGGTCACCGCCCAGGGCCATGAGGTTCTCGATGCCCGCCTTGCGGAAGTTCACCAGGATCTCGGCCAGCTCCAGGCGGGTGTGGGCGACACAGATGAGATGGGCCATCGGGGTGAGGGTTGTCGTCTTCAGGATTCCGACAACCAGGTCGTGAGTCCTGTCCCGGGACGAGCGGCCGCCCCGGTAGGTGACAGAGACGAATGACGGATCGAGCGGCTGCAGCTCATGCAACGTCTTGACAAGCGTGGTCTGCTCGGCGTCGCTCTTCGGAGGGAAGAACTCGAACGAGAAGGTCCGCCCGCGGCGGAGCAGCTCACCGATTTTCGCCATAGCGCCAAAGGTTACCCGGCCGGCTGGCCGGGCCCGCTATTCGAGCGCGGCCCGGCGCTCGGCCGCGGCGACGGTGTTGCGCAGCAGCAGGGCAACGGTGGTCACCCCGACCCCCCCAAGCCGCGGGGTGATCCAGCCCGCGACGTCGGCGCACGACTCATCCACATCGGAAAGGAGCTTCTTGCCCTCCCACGTGATGCCACCGCCAACCACACATGACCCCGGTCTAATGACGTCGGGCGTGATCATGCTCGGGAGACCGGCGGCACCGACGACGATGTCAGCCCGCCGGGTGTAGTCGGGCCAATCCCGGACCCTGGTGTGCACGACGCTCACCGCCGCGTTGGCATGAGGCTCTTTCAGTGACAGCAGCAGCGCCAGCGGCCGGCCGAGCGTTGGTCCCCGGCCGACGATCACCACGTTTCTGCCTTCGACCGGAACCTGGTAGTGAGCGAGCATTGCCTGGATGCCTGAGGGAGTGCCCGGGCGAGGGCCATCGGCGCCGAGCGCGAGTAGCCCCAGGTTGAAGGGATGAAGACCGTCGGCGTCCTTGGCCGGGTCGACTGTGCTCATGGCCTGGTTGAAGTCGAATCCGGGCGGGACGGGACTCTGAATGAGGAAGGCGTCGACCGCCGGATCGGCGTTGAACCGAGCGACCGCGTGCAGAAGGTCGGCCTGGGAAGCGGATGCGGGCACGTCCTGATGCAAGGAGCGCAAGCCGTACCGGTCGCACGCCTCGTGCTTCTTCCCGATGTATCCCTTTGACGCCGGGTCATCGCCGACCAGGATGGTGCCGAGCCCTACCGTCTTGCCGGACGCGGCCAGCTTGTCGACTCGCTCGGCCACGTCGGCGTAGACCGCATCGGCCACCGGGGCGCCCGGCATCAGGATTGCGCTCAATGCTGGAACTGCCTTTCTCCCGTGAGGATCATGGCGATGCCGTGCTCGTCAGCGGCGGCGATGACTTCGTCATCTCGAAGGGACCCGCCTGGCTGGATGACGGCCGCGACCCCGGCCGCGGCCACCGCGTCCAGCCCGTCCCGGAAGGGGAAGAATGCATCGCTCGCCGCCGCGCCCCCCTTGGCCCGCCCGGCCGCCCGCTGGGCCGCAATTTCGCCCGGCGTGACGCGGTTTTGCTGACCACCGCCGATCCCCACGGCCATCCCTCCTGCCACGAGGACGATGGCATTGGACTTGACCGCAGCGCAGACCCGCCAAGCCAGCTCGAGGTCACCCCACTGCTCCCCTGTCGGCTCGACCTTGCCGGCGACGCGCCAGTCGGCCCGCCCGCTGGCAAAGCGGTACGGCTCTTGCACCAGCCAGCCGCCGCTGATCTGGCGGAGGTGCAGCTCCTCGCCTGAGGGTGGTGGAGCAGAAAGGATCCGCGTGTTTTTCCGTTTAGTGCGAAGCAGCTCGATCGCCTCGTCGTCGAAGCCGGGCGCGACCAGGACGTCCGCCTTGGGATTGTCCACCAGGTGGTGGGCCAGATCCTCGGTCACGGCTTGCGAGAGGGCAACGATTCCTCCAAACGCGGACATCGGATCACCGTCGAAAGCCCGGTCGTAGGCAGCAACGATGTCACCGGCCACCGCCGCCCCGCACGGGTTGGCGTGCTTGACGACCACGGCCGCAGACGGGCCAAGATCGGCCAGCTGGTGGACCAGCCGCCAGGCGGCATCAGCGTCGTACAGGTTCAGGTACGACAGCTCGATGCCGCCGTGCTGAACGACATCGTCCCACCAGCTATGGCGGCCGACCTCCCGGTACCGAGCTCCTTGCTGGTGGGGGTTCTCGCCATACCGCAGGCGATCCGCCTTTTCCAGCGCAAGGTGAATGGTGGGAGGGAGGGGGCCATTTTCCTCCTCTAATGCCGGAAAGCGGTCAAACCAGGTGGTGATGCTGGCGTCATAGGCAGCCGTGTGGGCGAACGCGGCCCGAGCCAGGCGGCGCCGGGTCGACAACGACAGCTCGCCCTCCCGGCGCAACTCGTCGAGCACGGCTCCGTAGTCGGCGGGATCGACGACGACACCGACGTGGGCAAAGTTCTTCGCCGCCGCCCGCACCATGGTCGGCCCTCCAACGTCGATCAGGTCGATGGACGGGTCGTCCCGGAAGGGGTAGAGGTTGCAGACCACGAGATCGATGGGCTTGATCCCCTGGGCTTCCAGGTCGGCCACGTGGCTGTGGTTGGACCGGTCGGCCAGTATCCCCCCGTGGATCCTGGGGTGGAGCGTCTTGACCCGGCCGCTCAGCATCTCGGGCGCGGCGGTGACCGACTCGACGCTCGTGTGGTCGACGCCCGCGGACTTCAGTGCGTCCGCCGTCCCGCCGCTGGCGATCAGTTCATGTCCCAGCCGGGTCAAGCCCTCCGCCAACGCGACCAGCCCCGTCTTGTCGTAGACCGACAAAAGCACCCTCATGCCTGCTGTACTCCTCCGGACTGGATGAACGTGCGGATGGTCTCGGGGTACAGCCGCCGCTCGACCGCCTTGATCCGCTCGTGCAGCGTCTCCCTGGTGTCATCCGGCCGGACCGGGACAGGCTCCTGCGCCAGGATGGGTCCGTCGTCGACCTCCACAGTGGCGATGTGGACGGTGCACCCGGTGACCTTGACCCCGGCCGCAAGCGCCTCATCGACCGCGTGCCACCCCTTGAAGGCGGGCAGCAGGGCGGGATGGGTGTTCAGGATCCGGAGAGGATAGGCGTCGTGGATGGGCGCGGCCAGGACCGTTCCGAAGCCGGCCATGGCGACGACGTCGATCTCGTGACGCTTCAGGGCGTCGACGACCCGGTGGGTGTAGGCGAGCCGATCGAAGTCGGGTCGGTACGATTCTCGTTCCACCAGTTCCGCCTCCACGCCCGCGGCCTTCGCCACCTCCAGGGCGCGACACGGTCGGTCGACCATCACAGCTGCGACGGGCAGCCCATTCTCGAGGATGGCCTCCAGGATCGTCCCGCTTCCTGAGGCAAGGACGCCGAGCTTGACTGTCTGCACGGGCTTGACGGTCTTCACGGGCTCCACAGGTAGACGCTATCCGCTGGCTGCCAGTTGTCCGGGTCTTCCCGCCGCGTCTTCTGCCGGGGTCAGGCCAGCCGGGGTCAGGCCAGCCGGGCCACCACCTCGACCATCCGGTCGGCCGCTTCAGTCGGGTTGAGGGCAACTTGAGCGCCCGCGGCCGACAGCGCCTCCATCTTGGCCTGCGCAGTGCCCTTGGTTCCCGAGATGATGGCACCGGCGTGACCCATCTTCTTCCCCGCCGGGGCGGTGACTCCGGCGATGTACGCCACCACCGGCTTCTTCATCTCGTTGGCGATGAAGTCGGCCGCTCGCTCCTCCTCTGCGCCGCCAATCTCGCCGATCATGACCACCGCTTTCGTTTCGGGGTCGGCCTCAAACGCGGCCAGGCAATCGATGAAGTTGGTGCCGGGAACAGGGTCACCGCCGATGCCGACGCACGTCGTGACCCCGATCCCCTTTTGCTTGAGGTCATAGAGGGCCTGGTAGGTGAGCGTGCCGGAACGGGACACGATCCCCACCGGGCCGCCGGGACGGGCGATCTCGCCCGCAGTGATGCCGATGTTGCACTTTCCCGGGCTGATGACACCGGGGCAGTTCGGCCCGAGCAGGCGAGTACCCGAGTGCTCTCGCTGCAGGATGTTGTAGACCCGCGCCTCATCGTGGGCCGGGATCCCCTCGGTGATGCACACCACGAACGGAATCCCGGCCGCAGCCGCCTCGAGGATGGCGTTGGGCGCTCCGGCAGGGGGTACGGACACGAAGCTGGCGTTGGCACCGGTCGTCGCCTTGGCCTCCGCCACGGTGTCAAAGACCGGGATTCCCTCGACGTCCTGGCCTCCTTTGCCCGCCCTCACGCCGGCGACCACCTTGGTCCCGTAGGCCCGGTTGCGCAGGGCATGGAAACGGCCCTGACCACCGGTCAAGCCCTGCACGACCACCTTGGTGTGCTCGTCCACGAAGATGCTCACCTGGCCGCCCGTCCTTCCCGTCCGGCAGGCGCGGTGGCCGCTTCGCTCCCGGCTTCCCGGCCGGCCAGTTCGACCGCCTTGCGGGCGGCGTCAAGCATGGTCGGCTGGGAGACGACCCGGTCGGATTCGACGGAGCGAAGGATGGCCCGTCCTTCCTCGGCGTTGGTCCCGTCCAGCCGGATCACCATCGGCGAACGGATCGCGACCCGGTCGAGTGCCTGCACGATCCCGTTGGCCACCTCCTCCCCTCTCGTGATCCCGCCGAAGATGTTGACGAATATGGACCTGACGCTGTCGTCCGAGTTGATGACCTCGAGGG
>JBPYFF010000172.1:0-3296 GCA_051984455.1 Acidimicrobiales bacterium
GTCGACCAGCTGGACTTTGTCGGCATCGGGATGCGGCCGCAGCGCCAGGACGCGGGCAACCAGGATGCCGTCGAGGCCTCGACCGACCTCCTCAACTCCGTCGACGACGAGGCCGAGGTTGGAAAAGGTCGAAGCCAGCTCGCTGGTATCGCCGTCGATCGGCGCGAAGTCACGTAGCCAGGACAGGGGAGCTCGCATCAGTCGCCCCTAAAACTGAGACAGAAAGCGGAGGTCGTTGTCCAGCAGGATGCGCATGTCCTCGATGCCTTGGCGCACCTGCGCCAGCCGGTCGATTCCAAAACCGAACGCGAACCCGGAGTAGTCCTCCGGATCGATGCCGACTGCGTGGAAGACGTTGGGGTCGACCATCCCGCAGCCGCCGAGCTCGATCCAGCCGGAGCCCGAGCAGGTTCGGCAGCCCGCCCCGCCGCAGATGGGGCAGGTGACCTCGAACTCGGCCGACGGTTCGGTGAACGGGAAGAACGATGGCCGCAAGCGCGAGTGGACGCCCGGCCCGAAAAAGGCGGTCGTGAAGGCCTCAATCGTCCCGGCCAGGTCGCCGAAGGTGATGTGCCGGTCCACGACCAATCCTTCAATCTGGTGGAAGACCGGAAGGTGCCGGGCGTCGGGTGTGTCCCGGCGATAGCAGCGCCCCGGCATGACCGCATAGATCGGCGGCTTCTGCGACTCCATCAGGTGGATCTGCACCGGTGAGGTGTGCGTCCGAAGCAGGACCGTCTCGGGTTCACCCAGCTTCAGGTACAGCGTGTCCCAGATCGCCCTGGCGGGGTGAGCCGGCGGCATGTTAAGGGCCTCGAAGTTGTACCAGTCGGTTTCCGCTTCGGGCCCTTCCGCCACCGCGAACCCCATCGCGACGAACGTGTCTTCCAGCTCGTCCCGAGTTTGCGTCACCAGGTGGAGGTGCCCGCGGTCGGGGATTCCACGCTCGGAAGGGCCGGCCAGGGCTTCGGTGAGATCGACCCGTTCGGCCAGGATGAGTTGCTGCCGGGCGGGGGCCTCCAGGTCGCGCTTTCGGCCCGCGAGCAACTCCTGCAACCGGCCCCGAGCGCGGTTGACGGCCTGGCCCACCGCCTTGCGCTCGTGCGGCGGCAGTTCACCCAGGCGCGCATTGAAGCGAGCCAGGGCGGATCGGCGGCCAAGCACGTCCGTCTCGGCGGTTCGCAGGTCCTCGAGGCTGGCGGCGGCCTCGACGCGGGCGGCCCCTTCCGCTTCAAGCGCCGATACTTCCTCGAGTGGTGTCACGGGCACTGCCGATCCTCCAGGCCGGTCAGTGGCAGCGTAAAGCGAAACGCGGTTCCCTCACCGGCATTTGATTCGGCCGTCAGGACTCCACCGTGGGCCTCCACCAGACCGCGGCTGATCCACAGGCCGAGCCCGGACCCGGTCGGCCGGCCCTCGGAGCGACGGAAGAACTTGGTGAACACTTTTGGCAACTCGCCACTCGGGATCCCGTCGCCACAATCGCTGACGGTGAGAGCTACCTCCCGCGGCCCGTCGCACGATGCTGTGCCGCCTGAAACCGTGGCACCGGACACCGTGCCGGCCACACGCAGGCCTTTGGGAGAGGCGTACTTGCAGGCGTTCTCGACCAGGTTGGTCAGCACCTGTTCGATCTTGTCGGGATCGGCATAGACCTTGGGAAAGTCAGGCGGAAAGATCAGTTCCGCCTCCAGGTCGTCGTACTGGAGGCCGACCCTGTCGATCACCATCGCCGCGATCCTTGGCAGGTCGATCAGCTGGCAGTGCAAAATGAGCCTGCCCGTCTCCAGCCGGCTGATGTCGAGCAGCTCGGTGATCAGTCGGGTGACCCGGTCGGCGTCGTGATTGACCTGCTGGAGCATGATGTGCTTCTGCTCGTCCTTCAGCCGGTCCCAGCGGTTGAGCAGCAGGCTGGTGTATCCCTTGATGGACGTGAGCGGCGAGCGCAGTTCGTGACTGACCGTTGAGACGATTTCGATCCCGGCGGACGGATGGTGAGCCCACTGGCCGGCACCGTGGAGCACGAGCAGCGCGCCCGCCAGCCGCCCGTCGGGATCGCGCTGGTACGTTCCGGCGACGACGATCCGCACCTTGCGCCCGCTGGCGGCGCGAATGGTCACCTCCTGGCGGGAAATCCGCTTGACACTCGGCAGATACGCCGAAGGGTGCCAGTCCGAGTCCCATACCGGATGCCCGTCAGGACCTCTCGGGTTCAGCACCTGCTGGACGTCCCGGCCCATCAGCTCGCCGGCCGGGTAGCCGGTTAACCCTGACGCCAGCGAGTTGGCGGCCATGATCCTGCGATCGGCGTCCACCCCGATCACCGCGCCCGGAAACAGGTCGAATACCGCGCTCATGCGTGGCTCGCCGCACCCGATCTCGCCGTCTGCTCTCTGCCGGCGAGCCGCCGCTGTCTTGCCGCCTCAAAGCAGAGCACCGCCGCCGCCATGCCGACGTTGAGGGACTCGGCCCGTCCCTCCATCGGGATCGTGACCCGTCCGTCCAGCGTCCTGTGCAGCCCTTCCGGAAGTCCGTGGCCTTCGTTGCCAAGAACGAGGGCGACGGGCGACACCATGTCGGTGGCGGTGTACTCCTGTCCGCCGGCGGCTACCGCGGCGAGACGGCGGAGCCCCCAGTCGCCAAGCTGCGCAAGCACAGCGCCGGCTTCTCCACCCACGACGACCGGAACGTGAAAAACCGCACCGGCTGATGCCCGCACGGTCTTGGGGTTGAAGGGGTCGACCGAACCGTCGCAGAACACCACGCCGCTGGCCCCGGCCGCCTCGGCGCTGCGCAGCACCGTGCCGCCGTTTCCCGGATCCCGAACGTCCACGCAAACGAGGACACAATCGGCGCCGTGCTCCCCGAGCCAGGTGAGGGGGACGTCGACGTCAGGGACCACTGCCAGCACCGGCTGGGGGGTGACCGTGCTGGCGACCCGCGCAAGCACCCCGGGCTCGAGCTCAAAGACCCGGCTGCCGGCCGAGTACGCCTGATCGAGCACCGCCTGCGCAGGGTCGATGGGGCTCAGCATCTGCCGGTCGATGTAGACCGATTCGACCGGCACACCCGCGGCGAGCGCCTCACCCAGAACCTTCGCACCTTCGACAACAAAACGGTGCTCGGCCTCCCGGGCGGTGCGACGCCCGACCAGACGGCGGAGGCGCTGAACCTTCTGATGCTTGTAGGCAAGCGCGCTCAGCGATCTCTCCCTGCTGCTGGAGCGGCGGGCCTCGCGGCGCTCAGCTAGCCACCTCCGCCTCGGAGGTCGACCCCCGCGCCAGCGCGACCAGGGC
>JBPYFF010000173.1:0-13022 GCA_051984455.1 Acidimicrobiales bacterium
GGATCGGCCGGGGGCACGTCAAGATGAGAATGGCTCACGGCCGCATTTTTCCAAACCATTCCGCAACTGGTGGAAGGCCCTCGATGGCGATGTCGTTTCGGCGCTGGCGGGCCCAGTCGTTACGGCTGAGCCGGAAATGGAGCTGCCTCGTGGGTTGCCCCCTGCGCTCCTCCTCCGAGCTGCCCGTCAGCTGGTAGCCCAGCGCGGTCGAGACCGCGATGGAGGCGTGATTGTCGTGCCAGGCGTCGCTGTCGGCGCCCGCCGCCCCCAGTCCGGCGAAGACGAGGTGCAGCATGGCCGCCCGCATTTCCTTGCCGATTCCCTTGCCCTGCCACGCCCGGCCGAGCCACGAGCCACTGGAAACGGTGCCGGTCTCGGAGAATCTGTCGGCTTTGACCGTCTGCTCACCCACCAGCCGTCCGGACAGGAAGATGGAAAATTGGGCAACCCAGTGGTCGGCCGTCCATTCCGCCCGGTTCCGCCACGCGTACTGCAGCAGGTTGCGCTCGAGCTCCGGCGAGGCAGCATCGGTCCACGGGACGGCGAAGGGCATCTCGCCCGGATCGTGAATGCCCGCCGCGGCCAGCGTGGCCAGCTGCAGGAGGTCTTCGTCGGTCGGCATGCGCAGCTCCACCCAGGGTGTCCGGACGACCAGGTCCCACAACGGCCAGTACGAATGGGCCATTTCGCAGTGTCGTCATCTCCACCGACCCGGGCGAGCGGATTTTTCTGGGGTACCGTGGAAACGTGGAGGAGGACGAGGCCCAGAGGACGGCCTTACCGGCGAAAATGGAGGCCTGGCGGCGGCGCAGCGCGACCGGCGCCATCCTCACCGGGTTCGCGTTCGGCTTGAAGGAGGTCTTCGAGCCTGAGCGGGAGGAGCCCGCCATCGTCCAGCAAGTGCCGGGGGAGCCGCCCGGGGACCTGCCCGTCGAGGCTCACCTGGACGAAACTCGGCCCGACGAGAGCGTCGTGACCATCCGGCCGTGGCTCTTGAGCTCGGACGACGAGCGGGAATGACGGCCGACGAGGGGCAAGACCAGCAGGAGAGCAGCGAGGAGATCCGCCCGAGCCGAATGACGGCCCGGGAACAACAGATCGGCTTCGCGGTGGCGGCGCTCGGACTCGTGGTGGCGGCGGCCGCGGCGGCAACAGGCGGCAACCTCCTGCTCGGCGCCCTCGCGGGGGTGGCAGCGGTCGGCCTCGGGGTAGCCTCGCGCTACGGCCATCGCATCGTGGCGGCGTTCGTGGCCATCCTGGGCGGCTTCTTCTTCGTCATTCCTGCCAACTTCGCCTTCCTTGGTTACGGCGGCTACCTGATGTGGCAAAGCAGCCGGGCCCAGGCCAAGCTCCGGGCCAGCCAGCCCCGGAAGACGCCGGCCGAGCGCCGGGAGGCCAAGGAAGCCCGGCGGGCGGCCAAGCGAGGCGAACCCGTCCCCGCCGCCGCCAAGCGGCCAACCAGGAACCGGCGCTATACCCCGCCCAAAACCAAAGCCAGGCCTGGCCGGCCGCGGTAGCAGTTAGCCGGGTATCAGCGCGGAGCGGAGGAAGGCCAGCAGCTCGGCTCGTCGCCGCACGAGCGACCGGGCGGTCGGCTCGTAGCCCAAGGCCCGCATCACCTCCACCTCCGTCGCCACCCCGATCACGGTCGAGTAGGCGGCCAGCAGGAGGAGCCGGGGGTCATGGCGGCGCATGGCACCCCCGTCCATCTCGCTCTCGAGGAAGGTCGTGGCCCGCTGGATGAGGGGGTCGAGGGCTGCCGTCAAGCGGGTCGTGGGCGGCGGGCCGAGCCGGCTGACTTCCCGGATGAGGCCGAGCAGCTCGGGCCGGCGGGCGGCCAGCCGGAACACCGAGCGCACCACCGCCTCCACCCGGTCCCACCCCTGTCCGGCGCTGGCCAGCGCCTCCTCCAGCGCCAACGACAGGTCTTCGGCCGCCCGGTCGATGACGGCGTCGAGAAGCGCCTCCTTGGACGGGAAGTAGTAGAGGATGGTCTGTTTTCGGATCCCCAGCTCGGCCGCGACCGCGTCGAGCGACGTGGCGTCGTAACCCCGGCCCCCAAAGCCGACGATGGCGGCGTCCACCACCCGGGCCCGGGTATCGCGAGTGTTCGCCTTGACCATCTACCAGATGGTAGACAGATGGGGATGATCCGGGAGGTGCTGGCTGGTCAGCGCATCGCCGTGACGGGCGCGACCGGCTTCGTCGGGACCGCTCTGGTGGAACGGCTGCTGCGGGCGGTACCGGAGTGCACGGTGGTGCCACTGGTCCGCCCGGGCCGCAGGGGCGTGCAGGAGCGTGTCCGGCGGGAGATTCTCCGCAACGACTGCTTTCATCGCCTGCGGCGCGAGCTGGGCGATCAGTTCGACCACGAGATGGCCCGCCGGCTGCGGCCGATCGCCGGCGACGTCAGCGTTGACGGCCTGGGCCTGGACGAAAGCGGCCGGGAAGTGCTGGCCGGCTGCCCGATCGTCATTCACGCCGCCGCATCGGTCAGCTTCGAATCTCCGCTTGACAGCGCGGTCGAGGTGAACCTGCTCGGCCCCGTCCGGCTGGCCGGGGCCCTGACCGACGCCCACCTGATCTCGGTCTCGACCGCCTACGTGGCGGGGATCCGCCGGGGGCGGTGTCCCGAGGCCCTCCTGCCGGACACCCCGTTCGCGACCGACGTGGCGTGGCGGCCAGAGGTTGCCGCCGCCCGGCGGGCTCGAGGCGACGTCGACGCCGAGAGCCGCGACCCGAAGCAGCTATCCCGGTTCACCCGCCAGGCCCGATCCGAGCTCGGGGCGGCCGGCACCCCCGCGCTGGCGGCGAGGGCCGAGAGGTTGCGGGAGGAGTGGGTCAGGGACCGAATGGTGGCCCTCGGCAAGGCCAGAGCCCAGGCCCTGGGCTGGCCCGACGCCTACGCCTATACCAAGGCGCTAGGCGAGCGGGCCCTGGTGGAGACGAGCGGCGACCTCCCCGTCACGATCGTGCGGCCGTCCATCGTCGAGTCGGCCCTCGTTGAGCCGGTCCCCGGCTGGATCCGGGGGTTCCGCATGGCCGAGCCGGTGCTCATGAGCTATGGGCGGGGGCTGCTGAAGGAGTTTCCTGGGATCCCCGAAGGCGTCATCGACGTGATCCCGGTGGACCTGGTGGTGGCAGCGTTGATCGCGGTGGCGGCACAGGGACCCGCCCCCGGCCCGCCTGCGGTGTACCACGTCGCGTCTGGCGCCCGTAACCCGCTGCGGTACCGGCCGCTCGTCGAGCTGGTCCGGGCCTGGTTCCTCGAACATCCGCTGGCCGACGCCAATGGCCAGCCGATCGTCGTGCCCCAGTGGTCGTTTCCCGGTCGCGGCCGGGTCCAGCGCCAGTTGCAGCAGGCGACCCAGGCCATCGACGCGGCCGAGAAGGTGCTTCACGCCCTGCCCATCCGGGGCCAGCAGGCCCAGCTCTCGGCCCGGCTGGAGGAGAGAAAGGGCGAGGCCGAGCGAGCGCTCGGCTACGTCCAGCTCTACGGCGCCTACACCGAGACCGAGGCGGTCTTCGAGGTGGACCGTCTGATCGAGCTGTGGGATCGGCTCGATGCCCCCGACCGCGCCGCCTTCACCTTCGACCCGGCCGTCATCGATTGGCCCAGCTACGTCAGCACTCACCTTCCCTCTGTCATCGCCCGGGCGAGGGTCCGCCTGGCCGGGGATCGAAGGCGTCTGACCCAGCCGTCACGAGAAGAGCGGGGCCGCCGGGCCATCCTGTCCCCTGACCGCCAAATGGCGGTCTTCGACCTGGAAAACACCTTGATCGCCTCGAACGTGGTCGAGTCCTACGCCTGGCTGGCGACCCGGCCGCTCTCCCCTGAGGCCCGCGTTCGCTTTACCCTTCGAACCCTGAGGGAGGCCCCGCGGCTGCTGGCCCTGGACCGCAGGGATCGAGGCGATTTCCTCCGCCACTTCTATCGACGGTACGACGGTGCGCCGGTCGCCCGCCTCACGGCCGACAGCTGGGAAATGTTCAGCGACCTGATCCTGACCAAGGCGTTCCCCGCCGGCGTTCGCCGGGTGCGAGAGCACCACCGGCTCGGCCACCGCACCGTCCTCCTCACGGGAGCGCTCGACGTCATCGTGGATCCACTCCGCCCGCTGTTTGATGACGTGCTGTGCGCCTCCCTCGCCCGGTCCCGCGGCCGCTTCCGGGGCGAACTGCTCAACAGTCCGCCAACGGGAGAGGCCCGGGCCCTGCTGATGGCGGACTACGCGGCCGGCCACGGCCTTGACCTGGCCGAGGCGGTCGCCTACGCGGATTCGGCCAGCGACCTGCCAATGCTCGAGGCGGTCGGCCATCCCGTCGCGGTGAACCCGGAAGCAAAGCTGGCCGCCATTGCCCGCAAACGCGGCTGGCATGTCGAGCAATGGCCCCGGGCGCCCGGCGGTCCCCGGCCACTTCTTCCCATCGGGCCGCGGGCGTGAAGGCGCTGGTCTTCGAGCGTTCCCTCCCCCGGTTCGCGGCGGCGCGGGTTGCGTCGGAGTGGCGGAGCGGCAGCGGGGCCCGGGTGGGACCGCTCCGTCTCACCGAGGTGGAGGAGCCCCCCCTTCCCGGTGCTGGCTGGCAGCGGATGCGGCCGCGGTTGGCCGGCATCTGCGGAAGTGACCTGGCGACCGTCGACGGCCGGGCGTCCCGCTACTTCGAGCCGATCGTGAGCTTCCCGTTCGTTCCCGGCCACGAGGTCGTGGGCGAGCTCGATGACGGCGAGCGGGTCGTACTGGAGCCCGTCCTGCGGTGCGCGGCCAGGGGGATCCAGCCGCCGTGTGCCAGCTGCGCCAGCGGAGAAACCAACCGGTGCCGCAACGTCGCCTACGGGCACCTGGAACCCGGGCTGCAAACCGGCTACTGCGCCGATACCGGCGGCGGGTGGGGGCTGGCCCTGGTTGCCCACGACAGCCAGGTGCATCCGGTACCCGACGACCTGGCTGACGAAGCGGCGGTGATGGTCGAGCCGGCCGCCTGCGCGCTGCACGGCGCCCTTTCCGCCCCGGTGCCCGAGGCTGGTCCGGTGGTCGTGATCGGAGCCGGCACCCTCGGCTTGTGCACCATCGCGGCGCTGGCGTACTTCCACCCCGACATCGAAGCGATCATCGCGGTCGCCAAGCACCCCGAGCAGCGCCGGCTGGCCCGGGACCTGGGCGCCTCCACGGTGGTTCCACCGGCCGAGCTGAGGCGGGCCGTCCGGCGCCACACCGGGTCCGGACTGCTGGACGACGGCCAGCTCACCGGGGGGGCGGCGGTGGTGTTCGACTGCGTGGGAACAGGCGCTTCCCTCGGCGACGCCCTGGCGGTCATCCAGCCGGGCGGGACCGTCGTGTTGCTCGGCCTGCCAGGGGCGGTTCACGTCGACCTGACCGGGCTGTGGCAGCGGGAGATCCGGTTGGAGGGCGCCTACGCCTACGGGACGGAGCGGGTCTCGGGCCAACCGAAGCGCACGTTCGAACTGGCCTTTCAACTGGTGCGTGACCGCAGGCTGGAACGGCTGGTCACCGCCACCTATCCCCTGGACCGTTACCGAGAGGCGATCGACCATGCCGCCAATGCCGGGCGCCGCGGCGCCGTCAAGGTGGCGTTCGACCTGCGGAAGGAGAAGCGACGCTGATGCCTCGGCCCGGCTTCGTCCTCGACGTTGATCGCTCCACGCCGCCCACCCTGTTCTGGCACGGGGAGGGCTTCCGGCTCGAGGCGCTGCCGGCCGGCAGCCGGGTGATCTACCCGCCGGAACCACTGGACCCGTTGAAGGACCCCGATGAGGCCATCCGCGACGCCCTTCTCAACCCCGAGGGAGATATGGAGTCGCTACCGGACCTGCTCAGGCCGGGCATGCGGCTCACCATCGCGTTCGACGACCTCTCGATCCCGCTGCCTCCGATGGAACAGCCCGACAACCGCCAGCGGGTGGTCGAAGCGGTGCTCGACCTGGCTGCGGCGGAAGGCGTGGACGACGTCGTCCTCATCGCCGCCCTCGCTCTACACCGCCGGATGACCGAGCGCGAGCTCCGGCACGCCCTCGGCAACCGCGTCTACGAGTCCTTCGCCCCCGACGGCCGGCTTCTGCAGCACGACGCCGAGAACCCCGACGAACTCCTCTACCTGGGGGAGACCGACCGGGGCGAGGACGTCGAGATCAACCGGCGAGCAGCCGAGTCCGACCTGCTGGTGTACGTCAACATCAATCTCGTGGCCATGGACGGCGGCCACAAGAGCGTCGCCACCGGACTGGCCAGCTACCGCAGCCTGCGCCACCACCACAACGTCCGGACCATGCAGCACAGCCGCAGCTTCATGGACCAGGAGCACTCCGAGCTCCATTCATCCAATTGGCGCATGGGCCGCTTGATCGCGTCCAGTGGAGTAAAGGTCTTCCAGATCGAAACGACGCTCAACACCGATACCTTCCCGCCCGCGTTCTCGTTCCTGCAGCACCGGGAGTGGGAATGGACGGTACGTGACCGGGCCGCCTTCCTGGCCATGAGCAAGAGCCTGGATCGGACCCCCGAACGCATCGCCCGATCGATCTTCCAGTCGATCAAGGCGCCGCATCGCATGGCGAGCGTCCACGCGGGTGAAGTTGAGGCGGTACATCGCCTCACGACCCAACAGATCTATCGTCAGCAACTGGTGGAGGTCGACGGACAGGCCGACGTGGTCACCTTCGGGCTGCCGTACATCTGCCCGTACAACGTCAACTCCATCATGAACCCGATTCTCGTCATGTGCCTGGGGCTCGGGTACTTCTTCAACCTCTATCGCGGCAAGCCGCTGGTTCGTCCGGGCGGTGTGGTCATCATGACCCACCCGACGCCGTGGGCGTTCCATCCGGTCCACCACCCTTCCTACATCGACTTCTTCGAAGAGGTGCTGGCGGACACGACGGATCCGGTCGAGATCGAAAAGACCTACGAGGATCGCTTCGCCACCGACGAGTGGTACCGGCACCTGTATCGCACCAGCCACGCCTATCACGGTGTGCATCCCTTCTACATGTGGTACTGGGGCGCCCACGCCCTCGACCATCTCGGCGGGGTGATCATCGCGGGAGGCGATCCCCGGGCGGTCCGCCGGATGGGCTTCAAGCCGGCGTCGACGTTGCGTGATGCCCTCGAGATGGCGGAAGACGTGGTGGGCCGCGACCCGACCATCACCCACTTCCACTGCCCGCCAATGATGATCTGCGATGTCCGTTAGGACGCCTGTAAGGACGCGGGGCTTTCCGTGGGCCGGGCCGACCTGGCCGGGCGGGGTCGAACGCCCCCCGGTCAAGCGGGAGCTCGGCGTGGACTACGACACCGAGTGGGCTCGCCGGTACGGCGTCAGGCTGGCGAGGGTCCTCGTCACCGAAGGCGTGACCCGCCCCCTGGCTCAGCTCCTGGCCTCGCCGCGCGTTTCCGGCCTCGACCGGCTGGCTCACCTGGACGAACCGGTCATTTTCGCCGCCAACCACGCCAGTCACATCGATACGCCGCTTTTGCTCAGCCTGCTGCCGGAGCGCTGGCGGCACCGGACGGTTGTCGCCGCCGGGGCCGACTATTTCTTCGACACCGGCTGGAAGGCGGCCCTGTTCGCGTTCGCCATTAACGCCATCCCCATCGAGCGCCAGCGGGTGAATCGCAAGTCGGCCAACCTGGCCGCTTCCTTGCTCGATGAGGGTTGGAGCCTGCTCATCTTCCCCGAGGGCGGCCGGACGCCGGATGGCTGGGGCCAACCCCATCGGGCCGGGACGGCGTGGCTGAGCGTGCGGACCGGCCGCGCCGTGGTCCCGGTCTACATGGAAGGCACCCGCCGAATATTGCCCCGCCACGGCGGCCGCATCCGGCCCGGTACGACGAACGTGACCTTCGGTCATCCCCTTCGACCGCCGCCCGGTGTCGACGCCCGCCGCCTGGCCGTCGACATCGAGCGGGCCGTCGACGTGCTGGCCGACGAACAGGCGACCGACTGGTGGTCGGCCCGCCGGCGAGCCGCGGCGGGCACGACGCCGTCGCTGACCGGGCCGTCAGCGGGGGCGTGGCGACGGACATGGGCGCTGACCGAACCGGAGTGCTCGCGGCATCAGGACCGACAGGAGCCGCGCTGGCCCTAACGCCCGTGGTGGTGCGTGGTGTGGATGCGATGAAGGCCCCAGAATGCTGCTGCGGCCGCGACCAGCGCTGACCCGATCCCGTCGACGAAGCTGCCCGCCTTGAGAAAGCCTTTTTCGGTGAGGGTCAAGCTCACGATGGCGCGCACGACGGCCGCCAGCGCGACCAGGGCGCCAACCACCCCGGCCAGCAGCGCGATGGCATGGGCGGCCGCCCGGTGCGCGGCTTCATCCGGCCCGGCGGGTCGCTGCTGATGCAGGGCGACCAGCGCCACCGCGAGGATCGTCACGGCCGCCACCGCGACATCGGATGGCGACAGAAACTGCAGCAGTTTGAGTTTGCCGGACGTTCCCCCCGGTGCCCCGAGGGCGATGAACAGGTTGGCGACAAACACGATGATGATGCCGATGCTGATCGCGAGCGACGCGATCAAGGCGGGTGATCCCGCGACCACCACCGCCGCCTCCCGCGACATCGGCGACGGTGCGGGTGCACCCTGGTCGCTCATCGAAACCGCACCCTAGTAGAGCGCACGATGAGATAGATTTATTCGTTCCAGGACCCGGATGGGTGGCAGTGCGGCCCCTCTTCAACGAGGAAGCCCGGGTTTGGTTGTCAGCGCTCATCACCGAGCAGGAGCCCATCAATGCGTCCTCCCCCTCCGTCAGCGCCGGGTCGACCGCGACCTGAGCGCGAGCTTGATGCCTGCGGAATCGGCTTCGTCGCCGATGCCCAGGGACGGCGTTCACGCCAGATCGTCCAGGCCGGCCTCGACGGCCTGGCGTGCGTCATGCACCGGGGCGCGGTCGCGGCCGATGCTCGCTCGGCCGATGGCGCCGGCGTACTCCTGCCCATTCCCACCGCCCTCTTCGGACCGGCGCACGGCGTCGCCAACCTGTTCGTGCGGGGGACGGTCGACCCTCGGCGAACCCTCGAAACGCTGGCCGCGGAGGAATGCCTGAGCGTCGAGGGTTGGCGGGAGCCGCCCACCGACGACGGTCAACTGGGCGAGAGAGCGAGGGCCAGTCGCCCGCAACTCCTGCAGGCCATCCTGGCGTCGACGGCTCCCCAAGGCGATGAGCGGGCGGCATTTCGCTTGCGGCGCCGGATCGCGGCCGACCCGGACCTGCGGAGCGTCTATGTGGCCAGTTGCTCCTTTCGGACGGTCGTCTACAAGGGCCTGATCGCGGCCAACGCCTTCGCCGACTTCTACCTGGACCTGGCCGATCCCGACGTGGCGGCGTCGTTCATCATCTTCCACCAGCGGTTCTCGACCAACACCCTGCCCACATGGGAGCGGGCCCAGCCTTTCCGGACCCTGTGCCACAACGGCGAGATCAACGCCATCGCCGGCAATCAGGGCCGGATGCGCGCCCGGGCGCGCCTTGGGACCGAGCAGGTGGGACTGGGAGAAGAGGCGTTGTTCCATCCGGTGCTGGACGAGCGCGAGTCGGACAGTGGCCAGCTCGACAGCGCGGTGGAGCTGCTCATCCGGGGCGGGCGCGACATCCGTCACGCCATCAGCATGCTGATCCCGGAGGCGTGGGAAGGCGTCCGCGACCTCGACACCGAAGTTCGCGGCTTCTATCGCTATCACGCCTGCCTGGGTGAGCCCTGGGACGGCCCGGCCGGCCTCATCTTCAGTGACGGCGTCGGCGCGGGGGCCGCACTCGACCGCAACGGACTGCGTCCTCTTCGTTACGCCATCTGTGAGGACGGTCTGGTGGCGTGCTGCTCCGAAGCGGGCGCGGTCGACGTCAGTGGCCACGGGGCGGTGACGCGCGGCCGGCTCGGACCGGGCCAGATGATCTTCGTCGACCCGACGCGAGGCGCGCTCGTGGACGAACAGTGCAAGGAACGGCTGGCCGCGGCCGCGCCGTACGCCATTTGGGCCGCCGACGGGCTCCGCTGGTCCGGCAACGGCGACGCCATCCAGGAGACGCCCGACGAGGTCACCCTTTCCCGGCGCCAGGTCACGCACGGCTACACCATCGAGGAACTTCGGATGATGGTGAAGCCGATGGCGGGCGATGCCAAGGAGCCGGTGTTCTCGATGGGTGACGACACCCCGCTCCCCCACCTCGCCGGCCGAGCCCGGCCGGTCCACCACTACCTTCGCCAGCGGTTCGCCCAGGTGACCAACCCCGCCATCGACCATCTGCGGGAGCGGCTGGTGATGAGCTTGCGAACGCTGCTCGGTCCCCGACAGCCCCTCCTGGTCGAAGGGCCGGAAGCGGCCGAGCTGATCGAGCTGGACACCTTTTTCCTCTTTCCTTCCGCCGTCGCCGCCCTGACCAACGAGGCCCGGGGACCCTTTCCTGCCGTGCGACTCGACGCGACCTTCCCCGTGCACGCAGGCAGCGGCGGGTTGAAGGCGGCGGTGGACCAGCTCACTGCGGACGCCACCCGGGCCGTGATCCAGGGAGCCGGCCTGGTGCTCATCGACAACTCCCTCGTGTCGGCGACGAAGGCTCCGGTGCCTTCGCTGCTCGCCACCGGGGCGGTGCACCATCACCTCATCTCGAAGGGGCTCAGGATGCAGGCCAGCCTGATCGTGGTCGCCGACGACACCAGGGACGTTCACGCCGTCGCCTGTCTGCTGGGCTGTGGAGCCGACAGCATCTGCCCCCAACTGGCCCTGTTCACGGTCGCGGCCGACGCCGACGCATCAGAGGACTCCGACGTGGCCGCGCCCGATGCCCAGGAGCGCTTCCAGGCGGCGGTGGAAGACGGCGTGCTGAAGGTGCTCTCGAAGATGGGGATTTCGACCGTCGATTCGTACCGCGGCGCCCAGATCTTCGAGGCCATCGGCCTCGCACCCGAAGTGGTCGACGTCTGCTTCAACGGGATGCCATCGGTGATCGGGGGCGTCAGCTGGGATGCCCTGGCTGAGGACGTCCTGTCCTGCCACGCCGCGGCCGGCTGGGAGCAATCGTCGGAGAAAAGGGCCGACCTCTCGAACCCTGGCTACTACCGGGACCTGAAGCGGGGAGGCGAATACCACAGCCACAACAAAGCGGTGGTCGACGCCATCCAGTCGGTCAGTCAGCAGGCGACCGAGGAGCCAGAGTCCGCCGACAAGGACATGGTCGCGGCCCACTTGCTGCAGCGGGCCATCCGGGCGGGCAGCACCCCCCTGTACGAGACCTTCGCCAAGCTGGTCAACGACCGGCCGATCACCGAAATCCGGGACCTGCTGGAACTGACGCCGGCCGGACCGGCCGTCCCCGTGGACGAGGTCGAGCCGGCCAGCCGGATCGCCCAGCGCTTTTCGACGGGAGCGATGAGCCACGGGTCCCTTTCGGCCGAGGCCCATGAGACGCTGGCCGAGGCCATGAACCTGATCGGCGGCCGCTCCAACTGTGGCGAAGGGGGGGAAGACCCCTACCGGTTCAAGACTCGAGGGCAGTTGGCGGGCGACAAGAACAGCCGGATCAAGCAGATCGCGTCCGGCCGGTTCGGCGTGACGCCCGAATACTGTGCCTACGCGGACGAACTGCAGATCAAGGTGGCCCAGGGCTCCAAGCCGGGCGAGGGAGGCCAACTGCCCGGTCACAAGGTCAGCGAGGAAATCGCCCGGCTGCGGCACACCCAGCCCGGTGTGTCGCTGATCTCACCGCCGCCGCACCACGACATCTACTCGATCGAGGATCTGGCCCAGCTCATCTACGACTTGAAGCAGGTCAACACCTTCGCCGACGTGTCGGTCAAGCTCGTCTCCGAGGACGGTGTCGGCACGGTCGCGGCCGGGGTCGTGAAGGCTCTGGCGGAAGTGGTGCAGATCAGCGGCGCCAACGGGGGAACGGGTGCCTCTCCCCTCTCGTCCATCAAGCACGCCGGCATGCCGTGGGAGCTCGGGCTGGCCGACACCCAGTCGGCCCTGGTGGAAAACGGGCTGCGAGATCGCGTCCGGGTCCGGGTCGACGGCGGCTTCATGACCGGCCGCGACGTGGTGATCGCCGCCCTGCTCGGCGCCGACGAGTTCTCCTTCGGGACTGCCGCCATGATCGCCGAGGGTTGCATCATGCTCCGTTCCTGCCACAAGGACACCTGCACGACCGGAATCGCGACGCAGCGGCCTCACCTGCGAGCCAAGTTCTCGGGCACGCCTGAAGGTGTCGCCTCCTACTTGCTGTTCGTCGCCGAGGAAGCCCGGCAGCTCCTGTCCGAGCTGGGACTGCGGTCGATGGATGAGGCCATTGGCCGGGTCGAGTGCCTTCGGCAACGAACAGCCGGCGATGCACGAGCCGACAGCGTCGATCTGAGCCCGCTGCTCCAACCACCCGGGGACGCGAACGCGGCTCGTTGCTACGCCTCCGGCGTGCCTATCCAGCGACCCCGTTCGGAGCTCGGAGACCGTCTGCTGGCCGACGCCTTTCGGGGGGTGTGGGACGGGGACGAGCTCGAGCTCTCGTACCGGATCACCAACCGGGACCGGACGGTGGGCGCGGCCCTCGGCGGCGCCCTGGCACTCGAGTACGGCACCTTGACCCCGCCGGGATTGGCGACGGTCAGGATGGTGGGCGAAGCCGGCCAGAGCTTCGGAGCCTTCCTGGTCGACGGTATCCATCTCGACCTGCAGGGCGAGGCCAACGACTACGTCGGCAAAGGGATGGGGGGTGGCCGGCTGGTGATCCGGCCGCCGGCCAACGACGCCGGGCAACCGGTGCTGGCCGGCAACACCTGTCTCTATGGCGCGACTGGCGGAGCGGTGTTCATCGCCGGCTCCGTGGGCGAGCGCTTCGCGGTGCGCAACTCAGGGGTCACTGCGGTCGTCGAAGGCGCCGGCGATCACTGCTGCGAGTACATGACCGGGGGCACCGTCGTGGTGCTGGGACCGGTTGGCTACAACCTGGGAGCCGGGATGACGGGCGGAGAGGCCTATGTCTGGGACCCCCAGGGCCGGCTGGCCGGTCGGTT
>JBPYFF010000174.1:0-3226 GCA_051984455.1 Acidimicrobiales bacterium
GGTCCACGGCGGCCCACGCGCGCCGGGAATCGATGCCTGGCTGACCACCGTTTGTCATCACCCGATTGAGGTGAAGGCGAGGCTCTGGCGCGAGGCAATGCTGGCCGCATGACCGCGACGGACTCTGCAGGCCCCCTGTCCGTTGGCGAGCCGGATGTCGACGATCCCAGTGGCCGGCTGGCCGCCTACCTGGCCAGGACGCAAACTCCGCTTGACGTGACCACCGCCCAGGTGGCGTCGAGCTTCGTCGATCAGTCTGTCCGGGCCCGCTCAGCCAGCCCCCCGCCCCCGCCGGCGCACGGGGAGGTGACCCTGGCCGAGCTGGCCGTGCGGCTGGCCCGGATCGAGGCGCTGCTGGCAGCTCGCCCGAGCGACTCATCATGAGGCGCGGGAAGCGAGAGGGTCCGACCGCGCCTGGGTCAGGATGCGAGCGATCTCGGGGTAGGGCAGCATGGTGTGCGTCGGACCAGGTCGGACGAGAAGGAGGTTGCGATGGTTGCACTCAAAGTAGGGATCGACACCCAACGCGGAGGCCACCGTCTCCTTCTCTCCGCCGACACCGCCCATCTTGAGACGCCACCGCTCGAGCACCTGTTCTTTTACCTCGGGCTTGGCGCGCTTGCCGCCACCGAGGTCATCGAATGGCCACTGGCGTTGTTATTGATGGCCGGGCACGCGCTCATCGACGCCACCAACCGTCCGGGCCTCCATGCCCTCGGCGAGGCGCTGGAAGAGGCTTGAGGAGACCATGCCGGCAGAGGTAGCGAAGAGCCCATCCCGACCAAGTCGCCGGGCCTCTGGTGAGGGGGCGACCCGGTCACCGATGACCACTGACGGCCGGGGCTATGTCGTTCCCTGGGTCCATGTCAGCCTGCCCGAATCTGCCGTCAATGCCACGTTCTGGGCGGCTCTGGCGGGAGCGGCGCTCGCAGGTGCGGTCGATCCGCCCCTGGCAGTGCTGATCGCGGCAGGTGTCGTCGTCTCCCGGCACCGGACCCGGGAGGCCTGATCACGCCCACGGCCTCTGCAAGCCTGAGGCTCAGACACCGAGCGTTTACCGGCAGTTGGGCGGCGTGAATCCCGGATACACCTTCCGTCTATATCACCTCCTTATCATTTTGGTTGGAGCAGTGGCTCTACCAATGACCAGCAGGGGAGGTTCGATGGAAACGTTCTTCGAGCGCCTGTTGCTCCAAGTCGCGGCGATCCTGGTACAGCTGGCGATCCTGCAGATCGTCCGCTGGGTCCGGCGCCCAGCTTCCGGAGGGGTCGTGGTCGGCTGAGCGACACGGGCCATCCGGGCGACGGATAGTCATACGCCTTCTCTCGCGACGCGATCCCAGAACTCGTTCCACGAGGGGTACGCCTCAGGAAGCTGATAGGACCTGAGCGCCGACCGGCCCGTTTCGTTGCCGGCACCGTGCGAAGGGCGGGTCAGCCAGTCCACGAGATAGAGCCGATGAAACTTCCGGCGCTCGAAGTACCACTCGCCGTCGATTCGCCGGTAGTTGTCCCAGTACTGGAGCATCCCCTGCATCCAGTGGCCGTCTTCCGGTTGTTCCAATTCGTCGTGGCAGTACACGATTCCGTGGGCATGGTCGGCGTCGTCGAAGTCGACCGCGTGATTGCCCACGAAGTGACAGGACGCCCTCGACCTGCTCATGGTCCTGGTGAACCATCGCTTCAGCGCCTCTCGGCCGACCTCGTCGTTGCCCACTCGCACGTCAGGGACGAACAGGTCCACCATCATGTCCATGTCCCGGGAGTCGATTGCCACGGCGTATCGGTATGGCAGCTGACGGATGGCCGCCAGCGACTCCATTCGGTCAAGCCGCTCCTCGACAGTCGTGGGGTTCCAGGTACCGAGCCGAGACATGCCCTTCAGGATGCCCGAAAGTCGACGTCCTTGGTCTCGACCGTTCCTGCCTCCCGGCCCAGGGGGTACTGACGGCCATCCGCGTCACGCTTGTTGTCAGTAGGCAGAATCCCCAACGTGGAAGCGGGCGCGGTAGAGCGTTCACCGGGTCAGGCTCGTTCCGATAAGGACGCCGCTGCCCTGGCTCGCTTCGAGAGCTACATGAGGCTGCCGATTGTTCTGGCCGCCCTCATACCGCTCATCCTGGTCCCGGAGACGGGAACCTGGGTGGGCGCCTTGGTGGATGTGGCTTCCTGGCTGGTCTTCCTGGCCGACTTCGTGGTCCAGCGCAGGCGGCTTGTTCGCTACCTGAGCACAAACATCGGCCGCTTCGATTTGGCCGTCGTCGTGCTCACCGCGCCCTGGTTCTTGCTGCCGGGCGCGGAAGCGGGAAGCTTTGTGGTCGTCCTCCGTCTGGCCCGCCTTGCCCGGGTGATCATGGCCTCGCGCGGCGTCCGGCGATTGCTCGAGCGACTCGGGCGGGTTGCCATCGTCGCCGTCGGTGTCGTCGTGGTTGGTGCCGCCGTCGCGTACTATGCCGAGCACCCCACCAACCCGGAGTTCGCCACCTATGGTGATGCGCTTTGGTGGGGAATCGTGACCCTCACGACGGTGGGCTATGGCGACATTGTCCCCAAGACGACGACGGGCCGATTTGCGGGTGTCGCGATCATGATCACCGGAATCGCGGTCGTCGGACTGCTGGCCGGTTCCCTCGCCAGCTTCTTTGGACTCGCGTCCGGGCGGGAAGACCCTTCGTCAGACCAGGCGGATGAGGCTCCGAAGGAGCAGGCGACGGCCGACAACGGGTTTGAAGTACTGGCACGGGAGATGGCCGAGCTAAGGCAACAGATGGCCCGCTTGACCGAACAGCTGGGTCGCGGGTCGTCCGATCACCCGCCCGACGCTTGACGGCTAGTCAAACCGCGTGCCGCATGGCCTGGCAGCAAGGGCGACGACTCGGTAGCGTGCCGGCGCCACAAACCGGGTTTTCTGGCGGTACACGCGTAGTCGGACTGGCCCCCGGTAGAGGCCCATTACGATCAGTCCGTGGCGATCCAGATCGACCTGTCGGACCGGCGAGCACTGGTCACCGGATGCGGGGCAGGGATCGGCAGGGAGATCGCCCGGTGGCTCGCCCGTGCCGGTGCAACCGTGGTCGTTCACGACGTTCGGGCGGAGAAAGCCGACGCCGTCGTCCGAGAGATCCGAGCGGCCGGTGGTGCCGCACATGCGGTCGTCGCCGACGCCCGGGACGATGAAGCCCTGGTCGCCCTGGTTGATGACGCGGTTGCGGTCCTTGGCGGCCTG
>JBPYFF010000175.1:0-11357 GCA_051984455.1 Acidimicrobiales bacterium
CGGCTGATCGCGTCCGGAGGCTTGGTGGACCACCCGCACCTCCGCTTCTCCGGTCGCCCGACCGTCGGTCGACCTCGCCCGGTCGGGAGGGTCTCCGGCTGACGAGGTCGTGATGGTGGGTGCCTCGGTCGACCCATAGGTGCGCTTCACCCGTGCGCCGAAGGCGCCGGTGGCCTCGTCCACAAAGGAAGGCGTGACCCCCGCTCCCCCACTGGAAATCAGCCGCAACGACCCCACGCGGGCCGACGAGAAGCCGGCCGCCTGCATCAGGGTGACGAAGAAGGTCGGCGGACCGATCATGAACCTGACCTGCTCGGCCTCGATCAGCCCGACCGCGGCCGAGGGTTCCCAGCGCGGCATCCAGACGGTTCGCATTCCGGCCACGCCCGGCACCAATACACCGTTGAGCAGCCCCGACACGTGGGAGGCCGGTGCGGGCATGAGGACGACGTCGTCACGGCAGAGGGCATGGACACCGACCATGGTGCGGGCCTTGGCCAGAAGACCTCGCTGCGTGTGCAACACCGCCTTGGGCTGACCGGTCGACCCGGCCGTGAACAGGACGACGGCCAGGTCCGACGGCCGGCCGGCCGACGCGGGCAGCGGCACCGGCGGCCCGGGCGGAAGGGAGGAAACGGAAGACACGACCACCCGGGGCGAGATCTGTGACAGCGCCCGGGCCCGGTCTTCCGGGCCGGCGGCATGATGGACCGGCGCCGCGATGGCCCCGAGCCGCCAGCAAGCCCGATACAGGGCGTGCGGCTCCCAGCCGTTGGGCAGTTGCCAGGCGACCACGTCGCCCCGGCGCACTCCCGATTGCCGCAGCGCCCCGGCCACTTCGGCGACCCGCTCCAGCATCTGGCCGGCGGTCAGTCGCAGCGACCCCTCAACGACCCCACCGCCGTCGCCGGCCGAGAGGGCCGCGTCGAGGGATCCCCCGTCCCACGGTCCGCCCAGACGCCGGTACCAGGCGGCTCGCGTGGGCCGGAACGTCGGTCGAAGTGATCCCATGCGCCCCATAACCTATGGGGCGCATGGACCTCTCCTTCAGCCCGGACGAGGCCGAGTTCGCGAACGAGGTTCGGGGATGGCTGGCGGCGAACCTTGAAGAGCCGCCCCTTTTTTCCACTCTTGCCGAGGAAGTTGAGTGGGGCCGAAGGTGGCAAGCGAGGCTGGCGGCGGCCCGCTGGGTGGGGCTCAACTGGCCGGTCGACTGCGGTGGCCGGGATGCTCCCCCCTCGCACGTAGCCATCTTCAACGCGGAGTATGCCCGGGCCCAGGCTCCCCAACTGGTGAACCGGGTCGGGCTCAACCTGGCCGGCCCGACCCTCCTCGCCCACGGCACCGAGGAACAAAAGACCCGCTGGCTTCCGGCCATCCTCACTGCGGGCGAGATCTGGTGCCAGCTGTTCTCAGAGCCCAATGCCGGCAGCGACCTCGCATCTCTGTCGACGCGGGCCACGCCACTGGAAGGGGGATGGTTCCTCACCGGACAGAAGGTGTGGACCTCCTATGCCCAGTTCGCCCGCTGGGGGATCTGCCTGGCGCGCACCGACCAGGACGCGTCCAAGCACAAAGGGCTCTCCTATCTGGTCGTGGACATGACCGCGCCCGGCGTGGAAGTCCGACCACTCGTGCAGATCACGGGCGAGGCGGAGTTCAACGAGGTGTTCCTGGAGGAGGTGTTGGTTCCCGACGACCAGCTCGTCGGTGGCCTCAACCAGGGTTGGGCCGTCGCCAACACCACCCTGGCCCACGAGCGAGGCACCAGCTTCCCGTTCAAGGAACAGGTCGTCCACGAGGTGTACCTGGGCGAGCTCTACCGGCAAGCGGAGGAGAAAGGGCTCCTCGACGACCCCGCCGTCACCGACGGCCTGGCGCAGGCGTGGGTCGAGCTGTCCGTCCTTCGGCTGCACAACTGGAGAACGCTGACCAGGTTGGGGCGCGGTCACGAACCCGGCCCCGAGTCAAGCTGGGTCAAGCTGGCCTGGACGGACATGACCCAGCACCTGTCGGACGTCGCCCTGCTAATCGAGGGCCCGGCCGCGCCCTTGACCGGCCGGTGGCAGCGTCAGTGGTTGTGGAGCAAGGCGGCCAGCATCGCCGGCGGGACCTCGGAGATCCAGAAGACGATCATCGGCGACCGCATCCTCGGGTTGCCCCGGGGCTGAAAGCCCCGGGGCTAAGACCTGGACTCCGGCTCAGCCGGCCAGCTTGATGAGGCCGAACGCCGCCCCCTGCGGGTCGGCGAGCACGGCAAAACGGCCCACCGGGATGTCCATGGCAGGTGACAAGACGGAAGCGCCGAGCTGTCCCGCCTTGGCAACCGACCCGTCGCAGTCGTCGACGGCGAAGTACACCAGCCAGTGGGGCGGGACTTCTGCGGGGAACTGTTCGCCCATCTCCATCATCCCGCCCACCGTCTCATCGCCCAGCTTCCACTCGGTGTACACCATGCCCTGGGCGTCGCTGGTCTGACCGTTCCAGCCGAAGACCTCCCGGTAGAACTGCTTGGCTCGCTCGGCGTCGCGAGTGTGCAGCTCGTTCCAGCAGATCGCCCCCGGTTCGCTCACCAGCTGGGCACCCTTGAAATCGCGGGGCTGCCAGATGGCGATGACCGCTCCGGTCGGATCGGCGAACACGCCCATCCGGCCGGCGGTGAGGACGTCGAACGGCGGGGCCAGGGTGGTCCCACCGGCCGATTCGATCTCCTTGGCTTTGGTGTCGGCGTCGTCGATGTACACGTAGGTCGTCCATGCGGGCGGCTGCCCTTCTGCCATGAGGGGGCCGACCCCCGCGACCGCCTTCCCGCGTAGGTTGGCGATCATGTAGCCGCCTGTTTCTGCGCCCATGTCCTGCAGCTCCCAGCCGAACAAGCCGCTGTAGAACCGCTTGGATGCCTGCGGGTCGGGGCTCCCCAGATCGGCCCAGGCAGGGGTACCGGGCGCGTACTCGCTTCTTTCGGGCATGACTCTGCCTCCTTGCTGGCTCGCGCCTGGCCCAGCCTACGCGCCCTCGGTGAATTGCTACGTGCCGGCCAGCCGGGATACGACCGGTGCCATCGCTTCCCAGCTGCCGGCGTCGAAGCCGATGTACGAGAACCCCCACTCTTCCCGCCGCCCTCGCAGCTCGTCCACCATCCAGTCGACCGTCCCGACCAGACACGCGGGAACGTGCAGGGCGTCAGCCGGCGGAACGCCGAACGCCGGGGCCATGGCTTCCGCAATCGAGTTGGCGCTATCGGTCACCAGGGCGAAGCCGACCAGGGCGCTGAGCTCGATGTCGTCGAACCGGTCGCCGGCCGCCTCCCGAACCCATCCGATCTTCTGCGTCGTCCTCGCCGGCGTCATGTCGGGGGCCGTCTCGGCTCCGCCCAGTCCCTCCTTGAGGTTCGGGTTCACGCCGACGATGTCCGCATGTCGGGCGGCAAGGCCGAGGACTCGCCGTCCGCCGCCGCCAATAACGATCGGGGGATGAGGTCGCTGGACCGGCTTGGGCAATCCGTCGTGGCCGGTGATGGCGTAGTGCACGCCTCGAAAGTCGAGCGGACCTTCCGCCAGGAGGCCCTTGATGACCGCGATGGCCTCCTCGAAGCGGTCCACCCGCGTCGCGGGCGGGTCATACGGGATGCCCGCCTGCTCGTAGTCGGTCTTCATCCACCCCGCGCCCAGCCCGAGCTCCAGCCGGCCGTCGGAGAGGAGGTCCATGGTGGCGGCCTCTTTAGCCAGCATCAGCGGATGGCGGTAGTCGTTGCAGAAAACCAGGGTCCCGATGCGCAACGTGGTCGTCGCCACCGCGGCCGCCATCATGGCAGGCACCGGGGCGAGTTGATCTCCGAAGTGATCGGGCAAGGTGAGCGTGGAGTACCCGAGGTCCTCGGCCTTCCTGGCGGCGTCGACCCACTCCTTGGCCGACGTCGCGGTGGCGATCTGGGCGGCGAACCTGAACTTGCGCTCGGCGGTCATAGACGCTCCTCACTCTTCTCTGACGTGAGCGTCATGGAATGTACACTCGCGGTTCTATGACCAGCGAAGTGCGGGAGTTTCGGGATATCCGCCAGCGGCCTGGTCGCGGTGGTCAGGCGGGAGCGGCTGGCCGGGAGGGCCGGGAAGGCCGGGCCGACCCGGCTGGCCGGGCTGGCCGGGAGGATGGGCCCGCCCTTTCCGTCGACGATTTCATGTCGTCACTCGAGGCCCTCCAATCCGCGGTCGCGACCGAGAAAAACCAGGTCTGGCCGCGCGTCGCCGACGGCACCCTCGCGCTCGGCGTGCTCAAGCGGCTGTGCAAGGAGTACTACTTCCTGGGCAAGTGGTATACGACCGAGTTCGGTTCCCTTGTGTCCCTGGCGCCTGACGTCGACGCCCTCGTCCTGGGCGACAGCGAGCACTTCATCCACTGGCTACAGAACCTGGCTGACGAGACCGGCTTCGCGGGTGACCGAAACCATGTCGACATGAAGGTCGAATGGGCTCATCAGCTGGGCATCTCCGACTCGGAGCTACTCGACTATCAAGCCATGCCGGAGACGATCGGTTCGGTGTTCACGACCCTGTATTACATGCGGCGTTCGTACGAGGAGGGACTGGCGGCGTTTGGATGGGCGGGCGAGCGGTTCGCCGCATCGACCGGCTACGCGACCATGATGTACGAGGGTCTGAGGGACCACTACGGCATGGAGGTCGAGAACTTCAAAGTTCACGCCTACGCCGAAGCGGATCACGGCGACGCGGCCGACTACCTGCTCCGCCAGGTCGTGATCACCGCCGGCCAGCAGCGGCGGGTTCGGCGGGCCGTTGAGCACGTGCTCGTCATGCGCAACGCCCGCACTGCGGCGCTCAACCACTGGCTCGACGAGCCAGGCGCGCTGCGATCAGCACCAAGGCAAGAGCCATCATGAGTCCCGCAGTGCGCGAGGCCGTCATCGTCGACGTCGCCCGGACGGCGTTCGGCAAACGAAATGGCGCTTTGGCCGGCTGGCATCCAGCCGATCTGCTGGGGTTCACCCTCAGAGCGGTCATCGACCGGGTTGGTCTCGACCCGGAGTTAATCGACGACGTGGTCTGCGGATGTGTCAGCCAGGTGGGCGAGCAGAGCACCAACATCGCACGGAACGCCATCGTCGGTGCCGGTCTGCCGTGGACGATGCCGGGGACGACCGTCGATCGCCAGTGCGGATCGTCTCAGCAGGCGATGCATTTTGTCGCGGCAAGCGTGATGGCCGGCATGTACGACATCGCGATCGCCTGTGGCGTCGAGTCCATGACCCGTGCACCGATGGCGTCAAACGCCCGTGGTGGCATAGGTCCCTTCAGCCCGGACTTCCTCCAGCAGATCGACGGCCAGCTGTGGGCCCAGTTTCGCGTCGCCCAGGTCCTGGCCGATCGGTGGAAGATCAGCCGGGAGGACATGGACACGTTCGCCCTTGAGAGCCACCGCCGGGCCGCCCAGGCCAGCCTGGATGGGCACTTCGCCCGGGAGATCCTGCCGGTCCCGATCAAAGATCCCGACGGCAACGTCACCGGCAGCGTGCTCGATCGCGACGAGGGCATTCGCTTCGACGCCAGTCTGGAGGCGATGGCCAAGTTGCCGCCCGCGCAGTCGTGGGAGCCTGACACCGCGCCCGATATCACCGCCGGCAACTCGTCCCAGATGACCGACGGCGCCTCAGCCATGATCATCGCCGACCGGGCGGTGGCCGAGCGACTGGGGCTCTCACCCCGCGCCCGCCTGGTTCATTTCGCCCTGGCGGCCGAGGACCCGGTCCTGGTGCTGTCGGCACCCAATCCCGTCACCAGGAAGTTGCTGGCAAGAACGGGCTTGACCATCGACGATTTTGATGCGATGGAGTGCAACGAAGCCTTCGCCGCCATCGCCCTCATGTGGGCGCGGGAGTTCCTCCCCGACATGAGCCGGTTCAATCCCCGCGGTGGTGCCATCGCCATCGGTCATCCACTCGGCGCCAGCGGCGTGCGCATCACGGCCACCCTGCTGAACCACCTCGAGGCGACCGGCGGCCGCTACGGCTTTCAAACCATGTGCGAGGGTGGTGGCCACGCCAACGCCACCGTGATCGAGCGGCTGTCCTAGGTGTCCCGGGTGTCCTAGCGCTCCGATGGGCCCGGTCGCTCGACCCGGCCGGTGTCGAGCCCGAGCAGGTCCACCGTCGTCGCTCCGTCTCGCAGCTTGACGAAGAACCCTTCCTCCTTGGTGGCCCTCGCCATACCAGCTGCGATGACCTCCTCGAGGCTGGCCCGAGGTATGACCGTCACGCCGTCGGCGTCGCCCACGACCCAGTCGCCGGACGCGACGAGCACGTCACCGACTTTCGCCCTCCCCCCTATCGACCCGCCCCCAACTTTGGCCGCACCGGTGAGCGCGACGAGCCGGCTGAAGACCGGAAAGCCGTGACGGGCCAGCGCGCTCACATCCCGCACACCGCCGTCGATGATCAGACCGGCAATGCCCCGCGCCTCTGCTCCGGTCGTGAGCACCTCCCCCCAGTAGCCGCGTTCGGGCGGGTTGTCGGCCGTGACGACGAGAACCGTGCCCGCCGGTGCTTCGGCGACGGCAGCGTGAATGGCCAGGTTGTCGGCCGGACCGCACTCGACCACAAAGGCCGGGCCGGCCACCACCGCGCCGGGCCAGGCCGGCCGCAACCGGGGATGCATGGGATGTCCGCCGCTCTCGCCGAGGGTCGCGGCCCCGAGCGCCGTGATCTGCGCGACAAGTTGAGCGTGTTCCCGGGTCATGCGGCTTCGATTGTCATGCCAGCGGTGCGCATGAGGAAGGACGCTACCTCGGCCGGCCCGGCTGCCAGCCCGGCTGGCGGCTGAGTCGTCTGGCGGCCTTCGTCCGCCTGGACGATGTCATTCTCGGCCGCGTCACCCGCCCCCACAGGCGGGCAACGCGTTCCCAGAACGCGCGCCAGGCCCTCGCGGGCACTCCGAGCCGCTATCCGTAGAACCTCTTTAGCACCGCATGCCGACGCCGTTCGAGCTCGCTCGACTTGGCCAGCTCGATCCAGCCATCGAAGGACCGGTCTTCGGGGTGGTCGTAGGCGATCTCATCGAGCCGATGGGCCCACTTCACGAAATCCCATGCCCGCTGTGCTCGCCGCTCTTCCGGCCGCGGATTCGTGCTTTGCTCTCGCAGCGACTGGAGGGTGGCATCAGGATTGAGCCGGGTGGCGACGATGATCATGTTGTCGATGGCGTTATGAAGCTTCATCGGAAGCCCTTCCTCTTCCTTCACCCCGCAGTTGGCGCACGGCCCCGCTGGTGTGAACACGGGCCGTCTACTTGTTTCAAACGTTCCAACGGTCCGGTCGTTACCGTGACAGCAGGCACAGCAGGGGAGGGACTGCTCACGGCGCGGGGCCACGGCGCGGGATACGGCGCCGGGGCAAGGCGCGGAGGGCGGCGACGGGCCGGCTACCGGTAGTCGATGGCGACCTTGATGGCGCCCGTCTCTCCCTGGTTGGCGATGGCGAGAAAGGCCTCCCGCCACTGGTCCAGGCGGAAGGTGTGGGTCAGCATGCCGGTCAAATCGACCCGCCCATCGGCGACCAGGTCGAGATAGTGGCCGATGCCGTGCTGACGCTTGCCCTCGACCTCTTCGATACCGAAGGCATTGGACCCGACCCAGGAGATCTCCTTGAAGTACAGCGGGCTCCACTCCCACCGGCCGGGCGCGTGGACGCCCGCCTTGACCAGGGTGCCCCGGGCCTTCAGCACCCGGACGCCGACCTCGAAGGTCTCAGGCTTGCCAATAGTGTCGTAGACAACGTCGATGGCGCCGGGATGAGCCATGGGCAGCCCGGCGAAGGGCTTGCGGAGCCGCCCACCGCCCCATGCGCTCAACTCCTCGATGATGGCCAGTCTGTCGTCGTGGCCGAGCACCCTGGCCGCGCCCAGCTTCGAGGCCAGGTTCGCCTGGGCGTCGAACCGGGCCACGACCGCCACCTCCGTATTCGGGTAGAGGGCCCGGAGGATCCCGATCGCGCAGGTCCCCAGCGAACCGGCGCCGTAGACGAGCACCTTTCCCCCCGGCGGCGGGGGATGCCGGGTGATGGCGTGGAGCGAGACCGCGAAGGGATCGGCGAACACCGCCTGCTCATCGGGAACACCATCCGGGACCGGGAACAGCATCGAATCGTGGGCGGGCATGAGCTCGGCATAGCCGCCGGTCGCGTCCGAGGACACGCCAGTGTGAATACCGGGCGAGATGTCGCCGTCGGCGAAGCTCCAGCACAGGCTGTAGTCGCCCGCCTGGCACGCCGGGCACGGAGGCGAGATACCCCGGGGCCCGCATGACAGCCACGGATTGAGCACGACCCGTTGACCTTGTTCCAGCACCCGGGCCCCCGGACCGAGCGACACCACGTCGGCGACCACCTCGTGTCCCATGACCTCAGGAAACGAACAAAACGCGGCCATCGCGTTGTCATTGTCACCGTCGCCAAAGTCCATCAGGATCTGCTTCGAGTCCGACCCGCAAATGCCCGTCAGCCGAGGCCGGGTGACGACCCAATCATCATGGATGGGCCGGGCATCGGGGACGTCCTGAAGCGCCACTGGCGACCGGGCCAGGTTCTTCACCAGCTGGTTGGCGTCGGCCGGAACCTTTTGCTCTTCAGCCCGGACTCCAAAAACGAGTGCACGCATAGGAAACTCCCTTGGTTAGCGCACCTTGTTCATCTGCGCGATTCCTGCGATAAAAGCGTCGATGTCGGCGTTCTTACCATCAACAACTGCCTTCATATCGGGCAGGTAGTGCTCGAACTGGTCGCTGGCCAGGGCATCGACGATCCCGTCGGCCACGAGTTCCGGCGGGACTTTGGGGCCCTGGTAGAGGGGATCCTCGTTGTCAGGAAGGTCCCATATCTCGGTGTCGATCGGTCCCGGCTCGATCAGCTTGACCGACACGCCCGTGCCGTGCAGGTCGACGGCCATGGATTCACTCCAGCCGCACAGGGCGAATTTGCTGGCCGAGTAGGCGGCTTCATGGATGATTCCCAGCCGGCCGCCGACGCTCGAGACATTGACGATCGTGCCCGTCCGCCTGGCCAGCATACGGGGCAACAGCGCAAGCGTCATGCGGGCTGGCCCGAAGAAGTTGACGCTCATCACGTGTTCGACCTCTGCCGGCGTCAGCACGGTGATTTCCCGGCGCTTGGGGATAGCGGCGTTGTTGACCAGGACATCCAGGTGGCCAAAGGCGTCCCAGCCCTCGAGCGCCACCCGGGTCGCCAGGTCGAGATCGCCAACGTCAGCGACCCACATCCGGCATGACGGCGACGACCTTTGACAATCCTCCAGGACCGCGGCCAGCCGGTCGGCCCGCCGGGCGACGATGCCCACCACCTCGCCCTGTGAGGCCAATCGGCGGGCCAGGGCGGCGCCGATGCCGGACGATGCCCCGGTCACCAGGACGTTCATGACACCTCCTCAGCGGTGGCGGAGCGCTGTCGAAGCCATTCCGCGGTGCCCGCCAGGAACGCGGCCACGTCGTTGGCCTTGCCCGCGGCCAGCTCCTGGAACCAGCCGGGGAAGTAGAGCTCCAGCGTCCCGTGCTCGAGCTGTTCCCGCATGGCCGAGGCCAGGGCCGATGCCGGCAGCGCCTCGAGGTCGGCCAGGCTCGGCTCGTTGTCATCCAGATGGAAAAGGTCCGTGTCGATGATGCCGGGGAACACGAGGTGGACGGAAACGCCCGTCCCGTCGAGGTCCACGGCCATGCACTCGCTGAACGTCGTCAATGCCGACTTGGACGCCGCATAGGAGGCTTCGTGAGGTGGCGAGAGGCGCGCTGCCACCGACGAGACGTTCACGATGTGCCCTTCGCCCCGCGCCAGCATGCCGGGCAGCAGTGCAAGGGTCAGGTGGATCGGCGAGAGATAGTTGATGTTCATGACATCGTCGACTTCGTCCAGCCGCAGCGACGGCACCTTTCGCCGCTTGGGGATGCCGGCATTGTTGACAAGGACGTCGACCGGGCCCAGCTCCTCCTCCACCTGACGGGCAAACCCGGGAATGCCTCCAAGCTTGGCCAGGTCGATGACCCATCTCCGGCACGAGCCCGGGTCGGGAGAAACGGCCTGACAGTCGGCCAGGACCTGGTCCAGCCGCTCGCCCCTCCGTGCACAGATCCCCACTGCGGCTCCGGCGGCGGCGAACTCACGGGCAACGGCAGCACCGATCCCTGTCGAGGCGCCGGTGACCAGTACGCGCTTGGCCCCGAGCGAGAAGCTCATTGCTCCCCCTTCCCTTCTGTGACAGCGGTGTCAGTGTAGGGAGTGTCAGTGTAGAGTCCGACAACCATGATCGGCCCGGACGATGTCCTGCTGACTGACCGGGTGGCCATCGTCACCGGCGCAGCGGCTGGCATCGGCCGGAGCGCCGCCATCGCCCTCGCCCGGTTTGGCGCTGATGTCGCGATCTGCGACCGGGACGTAGAAGGCATGGTTGCGACGGTTGAGCATATTCACAACACGGGTAGAACCGCCGTCTCCGACGAAGTTGACGTTCGAGAGGCGGATCAGGTTGAGTCGTTCCTCGCCTCGGTCGCAGCCACCTTCGGGCGCGTCGACGTCCTGGTCAACAACGCCGGTGGCGGCTTCTTCGCCGATTTTCTCGGGGTGGCACCGAAAGGCCAGGACGCTCTGATCCGGGAAAACTTTGTGAGCGTCACCAACTTCATCCGGGGCACCGTCCCGCTGATGGGCACCGGTGCTTCGGTCATCAACATCACCTCGATCGAGGCTCATCGGGGGGCGCCTGGCTACGCGGTGTATTCGGCCATGAAAGCGGGGGTGGCCAACTTGACCAAGACCCTCGCCATGGAGTTCGGCCCTCGCCTCATCCGCGTGAACTGCATCGCCCCCGACGTCATCCCGACACCCGGGACGGGCGCTATGCCCGACCCTCCGACCACACCGCTGCCGCGGATGGGCGATGTCGACGACGTCGCGGGTGCCGTCGTCTGGCTGGCCGGACCCCTGTCGTCGTTCGTGACCGGAACGACAGTCCACGTTGACGGCGGCAACCTGGCCGCGGCGGGCTGGAGGCGGCAACCGGACGGAACGTACACAACGTGAAGTTCGGTGTCGCCCTCGGCCGGCTGAACCCCGCCTTCTTCACTGAGGTGACCGTCGAAGCGGATCGGCTCGGATATGAATCGGCCTGGCTCCCTGAGCATCTGGTGTTCCCTGTCCACATGACGCGCTCGCCCCATCCCGGTCAGGAGCACCCGCCCGTGCCGCCCGAGACCCCGGTGTTCGACTCATTGGCCTTTCTGTCGTTCCTCGCCGGGCGGACCGACCGCATCCGGCTGGGTACCCACGTCTACCTGTTGGCTCTGCG
>JBPYFF010000176.1:0-2951 GCA_051984455.1 Acidimicrobiales bacterium
CGCCGGGAAGCGGACTCCATGACGGCAATTGTGCCGCATGGCCGGGTCCCGCACACGGGTGTTCCGTAGTGCTCGCCCACGAACCCGTAGTTCGGTCCGTAGCCACTACAGATGTCGGCGCCATCCCGGCAATCTCACCATTAGCTCATGACCGCGGAAACCCCGAGGAGCGCTGGTCCAGCGGCCCCGGGGAACAGAGATGAGCCTGTCGGCTACGCCCTTGGAGCGTCTAGACCAGAACGCCAGCGGCTCCTGGCGCAAGCCGAACAGCTTTCCCCTCTGACCGAGCAGCTCCTCGACCAGGTCGGCCTGGCCCCGGGCACCCGAGCCGTCGACATCGGCTGTGGACCACTGGGCATCCTCCATCTGCTGCGCCAGCGGGTCGGAAACGCCGGTCAGGTGATGGGCCTCGACGTGGACCCCGTGATGATTGAATGCGCACGACAGGTTGTCATCGAGCGTCGACTAGGAATCGATCTCGCGCTTGGCGACGCCTCCTCCACCGGACTACCCCGCTCGAGCTTCGACTTTGTCCACGCCCGGCTCCTGCTGGTCAACATCCTCACCATCAAAGAGGTGGTGGAAGAGATGGTCGCGCTGGCCCGGCCGGGTGGGGTGGTCGCGCTGCAGGAAGCCGACGTCGAGTACTTCGTGTGCGACCCGCCCGATCCCGAGTGGGAAGCCCTGCGCGGCCTGTTCGTGGAAGCGTACAGGGCCACCGGTCGCGACGTGGCCATCGGGCGACGGCTCGAGCGGCTACTCCACGATGCTGGCCTGGTCGATGTGCACAGTGCTGGCCACGTCGTCAAGACCGTGCCGGGCGATCCGTGGCACACCAACCTCCCCCGTTTGGCTCAGTCCGCACAAGCACTGATCAGCGAGGCCAACCGGGTGGGCGACGCCGCACTCGGGCGACTGGTGGCCGAGGCACACGACTACCTCGCACGGTCCGATTCCACTACGGCGTTCGCGTTCTGGCAGGCCTGGGGCCGCAAACCCGATGCGAGCAACCAAGGAGGAAGAACACAGTGACCCGACACACAGCAACCAGTCAAGCGGTAGCGGATCACACCTATCTGCTGGACAACGCCGCTCCACAGACAGAGAACCGATTCGCCGCCCTTGAAGCCTGCTACGACCAGGCCACGAAGGCACATCTGGAGGCCCTCGGCCTCCAGGCCGGATGGCACTGCCTCGAAGTCGGTGCCGGCAGTGGATCGATCGCCCGGTGGCTGGCACAGCGCGTGGGGTCCAACGGTCGGGTTTTGGCCACCGACATCGACACGCGGTGGCTTCGAACGGATGGACTGGCCCATCTCGAGATGGCCCGATACGACGTTGCGGCCGAGCCCCTTCCTGAGTCGGCCTTCGACCTGATCCACGAGCGGCTCGTTCTCGGGCACCTGGCATCTCGCGACGCCGTTGTGGACCGACTGGTCGCCGCGCTCAAACCGGGAGGCTGGCTGGTTCTCGAGGAGTTCGACGCCGTCCTGCCCTGCTGCTTGGATCCGCTCAACGAAGAAGAAGCGACCTTCGCCAAGGTCGGCTACGCCTTCGTCGAGGCGCTACACCGGCGAGGCGCCGACACCACCTGGAGCCGGACCCTACCCCACCGACTAGCCGCTGCCGGGCTGATTCGTGTCGGGGCCACCGGACACATGACCATCTACTACGGCGGCTCGCCAGAAGCTCAACTCCAGATTGCCAACATCGAACAGGTCGGCGACGGCCTGATAGAAGACGGTCTGATCACGGCTTTGGAACGAAACATCTTCCGCCGGCTACTCGATGACCCGTCCTTCGTCGGTAACCACCCGCTGATGCTTAGCACCTGGGGACAACGACCCACAGGCGCATGGGACTGACGAGATGAGCTCCGTGGTCGAAGTTGCGAGGACCTTTGGGGAGGAGGGCAAAGCGATACGGGCCGATCGCTCATGACGCCTTTGAGGAGCAAATGCTGGCGTCACCCCAGGCGCCGCTGGCGCTTTTCGACTCGCTCCCGGTTGGCCGGTCGCTGGTACTCGTGACCGGTCGAGCACCCTGAGCAGCTTGCCGCTAGCTGGCGCAGCCGCGCCCAGAACAGGGAGCCTGTCAGTCGGTGTGCGCGTACAGTCTGGTGGTCCGCAGAGGGATCAAATCGGACGGAGGGAAGCGTGATCCGGTGAACGCGAATCGTCTGATGGATACGCGTGATGAGCTCTTGGGCAGGGCGGCTGCGCTGGCACCGGAGTTTCGTTCCCGGGCGGGTGAGGCAGAGGCCAATCGGACGATGCCCGCCGACCTGGCGGGCAAAGTGAAAGAGGCTGGGTTGTTTCGGCTGTCCCTTCCCGCCGCGTTGGGAGGGTGGGAGGCCGATCCCATCACGATCTTCGAGGTCATCGAGCACCTCTCGTACGCGGACGGGTCTGGCGGGTGGACCGTGCTGATCGGCTGCAGCCCGGTGTTCATGGCCTGGCTGGATCCTGCCGTCGCCACCAAGCTGTTGGACGGCAACCCCAACATCTGCACCACCGGGGTGTTCGCGCCGCTCGGTCGGGCGGTACCCGACGGCACCAGGTCGTTCCGGGTGGAGGGCCGGTGGCCGTGCAACAGCGGGTGTCCGCATAGCGAATGGTTCGTGACCGGGGTGTCCGTCATGGACGGCGATAAGCCCCGGATGGTGCCGCCCGGGCGGCCCGACTGGCGGTTCGCCTGGTTCCCATCGACCGACGGGGAAGTCATCGACAACTGGGACGCGGCCGGTCTAAGGGGCACAGGAAGCCACGATGTCGCGGCGCACGGGATCACGATTCCGGAGGAACTCACGTGCGCACCGATGTTCGAGCCGGCCCGCCACGACGGCCCGCTCTACCGGTTGTCGTTCTACAACCTGCTAGCCGCCCACATGTCTGGATTCACCTCCGGGGTTGCCCGGCGAGCGCTGGACGAGTTCGTGGTGGCGGCCGAGC
>JBPYFF010000177.1:0-4407 GCA_051984455.1 Acidimicrobiales bacterium
ACGGGTGCAGCCCGCAGGGCCAGTGCGGCTGCTGCACCGTGCTGGTCGACGGCAGCCCGAGGGTCGCCTGCGTCACGCCCGCCCGCCGGGTCGCCGGCCGGGACGTGACCACTCTCGACGGCTTGCCAGCGACGGTTCGGGACCAGTGGGCCGAAGCCTTTTACCGGGCGGGGGGGTCGCAGTGCGGTTTCTGCACGCCGGGCATCATCATGCGGCTCGCGGCACTGGGTGACCCGGGCGACCCGACGGCGGCCCGGGTGGAGAACGCCCTCCTTGCCCATCTCTGCCGCTGCACCGGGTGGCGAACCATTGTGGAGGCAGCCACGGCCAAAGGCGGTGACGAGCCCGGGCGGAATGTCGCGGTCGCATCCCTGCGGGCGTCACTGGAGGGAGGCAGTCCCCAGTCGGTCGGACCGGATATCAGTCTTGGTCACGGCGGCTTCGCCGATGACTCCGCCCCCGCCGGCGCGCTGGTGGCAGTGCCTGACGGTGCGGGCGGGTGGGCGATCGGCGAGACGCTGTCCGAGGCGAGGGCGGCGGCCGCCGCGACCGGCAAAGTTCCGGGCCGCCGCAGCGGCGGGGAAGTTCACCATCCCCTGGAGGTGCCGGCCGGAGACTGGGCGATCACGCTGCGCACGACCTGGGTCGAACCGGCCTACCTCGAACTGGACGCCTCCTGGTGCCGGCCCGGGGAAGAGCCATGCACGCCCCTCGGCAACGGCGGCGCCTTTGGGGGCAAGCTGGCGACCCCGGTGGCCGGGGCGGCGCGGGCCCTGGCCGACGAGTACGGCCGGCCCGTCCGGGTTCTTCTCTCCCGCGAGGACGCGGTGAGGCTCGGCCCCAAGCGCCCACCGCTGGCGGCCGGGGTCCGGCCGGACGGATCCGGAGTGATTCGGGTGGTCCGAACGGCCGGCATCGCGGACGCGATCCGGGCCGCTGCGCCCGGGTTCGAGGTCGACGAGGTCGAGGTCGCCGGTCCACCCACGTCCTGTGGCGTCCGCGCCGCCGGCTGGGCCGAAGCACTGGTGCTGCTGGCCGCGCTGGCGGGCCCTCCCGTGCGAATCCGGGCCCCTGGCGGCGGGGTGGCCAGCGCGTCCGTCGAGGTCGACGCGACGGGCTGGCCGATCGCGGTCGGCGTAGACGTGGCGTGTGGCGACCCGCTCGACGAGGTGGTGCTCCGTTCCTACGCCACCGGTGCGGCCCACATGGCGCTTGGCTGGGTGTGCCGCGAAGGGATCTCGATCGACCCGGCCGGGGTGCCTCAGGACCTCACCGTCCGGTCGTTCGGGATCCTCCGAGCCGGAGAGACGCCACCGATCGACGTGAGCATCGACCGCGGTTGCGCCCACCTGCCGCCCGTCAACGGCTCGGACGCCGTCTTCGCGGCGGTGGCGGCCGCAACCTGGATCGCCCAGGGCCTGCGGCAGGATTGGCCCACTCGAAGAGGGAGGCCGTGATCTCATGAGCGCAGTCGGGCCGTACACGCCGTCGGTGCGGGCGGGAGGCTGGTTGGTCTGCTCCGGCCAGCTCGGCCTGGAGGGGGGGCAGCTGGTCGAGGGCGGGATCGGCGCTCAGGTCAGCCGGGCGGTCGCCAATGTCGACGCGCTCCTGCGGGCGGAAGGGGCATCGCTGACCAATGTCGTGAAGACGACGGTGTTCCTGGCCGACATCGGGGATTTCGCGACCATGAACGAGGCCTACATGGCCGCGTTCGGACACCACCGCCCGGCCCGGTCTGCCTTCGCCGTCGCCGCCTTGCCGCTCGGCGCTGCGGTCGAGATCGAGGCCTGGGCCTGGATAGGGGCATAATTCCGTCATGGGCGGCGCAATCGCTATCGCGGTGATCCTGGTGATCGTGCTGCCGGTGCTGTTCTTGATCGGCGGCACGATCGGGGCGGTAGTGGTCGGCTGGCTGCTGAACGCCAACGGTCAGGCGAGCCACGAGGGCAGTGAGCTCATCGAGACGAACTACTGAGCAGCGGCGCCCTTTCCCCTTCATTCTTGGAAGAGTTACCCACCTCTCATGTGGGTAAGTCTTCCAAGAACTGGTTGTTGCCGACCTCAGACGCCCCAGCGGCTCTGGCCGAACCGGTAGCCCACCGACCGCACGGTCGAAATGAGATGGGCTTGCTCCTCGCCCAGCTTGGCCCGCAAACGCCGAATGTGAACGTCGACCGTCCTGGCCCCTCCGTAATACTCGTACCCCCAGACCCGGGAGAGGAGGGTCTCCCGCGTGAACACCTTGCCGGGGTGGGTGGCCAGGAACTTCAGCAGCTCGTACTCCATGAAGGTGAGGTCGAGCGGCCGGCCTGACACCGCCGCCTGGTAGGTCTCCAGATTGAGGACGAGCGTCCCGTACTCGACCAGCTCGGGTCGGGTTCCCTGGCCGGTGCGCCAGAAGAGGTGAGTCAACCTGGCTTCCAGCTCGCTCGGGTGAAAGGGCGACAGGCAGAAGTCGTCGAACAGGTCCTCCCGCAGTTCGAGGTCGGCCAGCTGGGAGGCGGCGACGAGGAGGAGTAACGGCTCGAGGGGAAGGTCTCGCTTGCGCAGCACCCGGCAGAGGGCGAAGCCCGCCTCCGGGTCAGCGTCGGCCGCCACGACCGCGCCGGCCCATCCGTCGTCGGGCTCGAGCCGCTGGGCGGCCTCGACGGAGCCGGCGGATTTCCAGGGGTAGCCGACCAGGTCGAGGGCCTGCGCCAGCGGGGGCGGGGCGGGGTCGGGAAAGACGAGTAACGGTTCCACTGCGAGCTGTTTCAGGGTCGTCAAAGCCTAGAGCGAGGTGAGGTAGCGGCGAAGTTCAAATGGCGTGACCTGGGCTTTGTAGTCAGCCCACTCGACCCGCTTGTTGCGGATGAACCACTCGAAGACATGCTCGCCGAGCGTCTCGGCCATCAGCTCCGACTGCTCCATGGCGTTGACGGCATCGGCCAGTGATGCGGGAAGCGAGGGGATGCCTTCTGCCAATCGTTGCTCGGTGGTGAGCTCGTACAGGTTGGCGGCCGCCTCGGGCGGCAGCGAGTACCCCCGCTCCACCCCCGCCAGGCCGGCGGCCAGGATGGCGGCGAAGGCAAGGTAGGGATTGGCCGCGGGATCGGGGGCCCGGTACTCGATGCGGGTCGACTCCTTCTTGCCCCGCTTGGTGGGCGGGACCCGGACGAGGGCTGAGCGGTTGTTGCGAGCCCACGAGACATAAACGGGGGCCTCGTAGCCGACGATCAACCGCTTGTACGAGTTCACCCACTGATTGGTGACGGCAGTGATCTCGGGTGCGTGGGTGAGGAGCCCGGCGATGAACCGCCGGCCGATCTCGGAGAGGTGATATTCGTCCGCCTCGTCATGAAAGGCGTTGGTGTCGCCATCGAAGAGCGACAGGTGCGTGTGCATGCCAGACCCCTGGAGACCGGCCAGCGGCTTGGGCATGAACGTGGCCAGGATTCCGTGCTGGGACGCGATTTCCTTCACGACCTGGCGCACCGTCATGACGTTGTCGGCCATGGTGAGGGCGTCGGTGTAGCGGAGGTCGATCTCGTGCTGGCTGGGCGAGTCCTCGTGCTGGCTGTACTCGACCGGGATTCCCATGTCCTCGAGCGTGAGGACGGTGTTGCGCCTGAGCTGGGTCGCTTCATCGGAGGTCGTCAACTCGAAGTAGGTGCCGTGGTCGAGCGGGGCCGGCGGCGACAGGCCGACGTCGGCACCGGTAGGCGGCTGGTCGAAGTAGAAGAACTCGAGTTCCGGCGCGCAGTAGAAGGAAAAGCCCCGTTCTCTCGCCTTCTCCAGCGCCCGGCGGAGCACATGGCGCGGGTCGCCTTCGAACGGGGTCCCGTCCAGGTTGACGATGTCGCAGACGACCCGGGCGCTGGGGGTGCCGTCGGTCAGGTAGGGCAGCAGCTGGAAGGTCTTGGGGTCGGGCTGGGCCAGGACATCGCTCTCCTGGACCCGGCTGAAGCCGTCGATGGCCGACCCGTCGAACGTCATTCCCTCCTCGAGCGCGGTTTCCAGCTCGGCCGGAGTGATGTTGAACGTCTTCGGGGTGCCGAGCACGTCGGTGAACCACAGCTGGATGAACCGGACGCCGCGCTCCTCGACCGTCCGTAGCACGTAGTCCTGTTGCCGTTCCATCGTTCTCCTCATCTCGATCGGGTGGCCGGCGGGCGGCAACCTGCGTCCGTCGTCTAGTTTCGCAGGGCGGCGGCGTGCCAGGCATGCTGACCAGCGGTTTCACAAGGCGTTCACAAAAAGGCAACGAATCCGACACGAGGACTGGCAAGGCTGCGTACCAAGCTTGTTGGCTGTCGGGGAACGGGAAAGGGAGAGACATACGGTGGAACAGCGCACGCCGGCCGAGGTCCTTGGCCTGGTCCAGAGTGAGGGAGTCGAGGTAGTCGATTTCCGGTTCTGTGACCTGCC
>JBPYFF010000178.1:0-6325 GCA_051984455.1 Acidimicrobiales bacterium
TAGTTGCTGAACTCGGCTGTCTCCAGGTCCTTCTTGAGATGTACCAGCCAGCGCCGGCCAGGAGGAAAAAGGACCTGCACCCCACCGCGGCGCCCACCGAGCCGGGTCGTCATGCCGGACAGCACCACAACCGGAAACTCAAGCCCCTTGGCGCCATGTACCGTCAGGATTCGCACTGCCTCGTCATCGGTTTCCGGCAGCACCGTCTCGATGACCCGTGAACCTTCGGCCTGCTGAAGCTTCGCCCAGTTGAGGTAGTCCCGCAATGTCACGCCGCCGGCCTCCTCCCACGCCCGGCACTGATCGACGACGAAACGAATCCGCCGCCACAGATCCCGGGGCCGGCGCTGGACGAACGCCATCTCCATGAGCCGGCGGTCCCGCACGATCCGCTCGAGGACCTCGCTGGGCGAAAGCCACACTCGTTCTCGATGCAGCTGACCGAGCCAGGCCAGACCTTGCCGAACGACGTCGTCGGGAGGCGCGTCGTTCGGTGGGGCGGTCTGGTGGTTCCACCGGCCGCCAAACGTGTGATACCAGCGGTACAGGTCATCGTCGCCGCAACCCATCCCGGAAGTCCGAAGTGCCGCGACGGTGGCAAGGGAGTCGGTCGGGTCTTCAACGGCTCGGGCGACCATCAGCAGGTCGCGGACCTCCTGGGTCCCGTACACCAGAGACGAGGTTTCCGCCCGGTACGGGACGCCTGCGCTCTCGAGGGCTCGCTCCAGCGCCGGGAGCGAGGTCCGGGCCGGCAACAGGATGGCGATGTCGCTCCAGGAGGCCGGCCGCCAGTGGTCGGACTTGCGGTCATACACCGACCAGCCTTCGGCGACCACTGCCTGGATGGCGCCGACCACACCGGCCGCTTCTGCCTCCCTGAGGCTGTCGGCCCGCCACTCGTTCGGATGGGCCTGTACACCGCTGAATGCCACCGATGGGCCCGACGGTGAAGCCGCTCGAACCGGATCGAGTGGTACGTAAGCCGGTTGAGATTCATCATCTTCAATAATGAGCTGGCCGAAGACGTGGTTCACCCACCGAACGATCGGCTCCACCGTGCGGAAATTGGTGGTCAGCTCGTCGACCTGCCCGCCAAGCCGGTCTCGGGCCCGGAGGAAGACCGCGATGTCGGCCCGCCGAAATCGGTAGATCGACTGCTTTGGGTCTCCGACGAAGAACAGCCGGCCGGGTTGGACCTTGACCTCCCACCACGGCTTCGCCGCCGCATTGGGATCTTTTGATGCGAGGAGCACGGCGAGCTCGACCTGGATCGGGTCGGTGTCCTGGAACTCGTCGAGCAACAGCCGTTGATACCGGTCCGCCAGCGCGGCGCGTACGGTCACGCCGTGGGTGGGATCTCGCAGCAGGGAGCGGGCCAGCACGAGCAGGTCATGGAACTCGAGTTCGCCGTCACGCCTTCGCTCCCCGGCCGCTGCGACGGTAAACCGGGCCAGTTCCTCCGCGATCACCTCGAGGCTGGCCTGCTGGACTCGATCCCTGAGCTCGTTGCGAATGGTCTCGACGGCGTAGACCTGATTGCGAACCGCCTCAATATCCCGCCAGTTCGTCTTCCGACCGGTGTGGCCGACGGCCAAGCCTGGTGGGCGTGTCAGCAATTCCAGGCGCGTGTCGTCATCACTCGCGGCCCGCAGCTTCGCGGCCCACTCCTCCAGTTGACCCAGCCGGAGAAAAAGGTTGTCCGCGTCGTCGGTGCACAGGGCGCTCATCGTGACTGTCTCGTCGATCGCGGTGAGCAGCCAGTCAACGTCCAGCGGTGGGACGGAGGGACGTGCGCCGCCGATCCGTTCGGCCACCAGGTCCCAGTTCTGTCCGAACTGGACCGCGGCATCGTGCAGGTGATCGACGCGAAGGCCGACCGCCAGGAGGAGCCGCAGGGGTCGTTCGAGATCAGGGTCGTCGATGGCCCGCTCGACGAACGCGCTCCAGCGGGCCTCAAACGCCAGCTGGGAGCCGATCTCGTCCAGAACCGAAACCCGTGGCGGCAGTCCGGCCTCAATGGGATAGGCCGCCAGCAGGCGCTGAGCAAAGGCGTGCAACGTGCAGATCGCGGCCCGGTCCAGCAGGGCGAGAGCGTTGCGACACTGCTGTGATCCGGCCGAACGCTTCTGCAACGCGGTCCGCACCCGGTCGGCCAGCTCGCCCGCCGCCTTCTCGGTGAAGGTGATGGCCGCGATTCGATCAGCTTCGATGCCCGCCTCGACCAGCGCCACGAATCGCTCGACCAAACATGTTGTCTTTCCTGACCCTGCTCCCGCTTCCACGAACAGGGTCTCGTCGAGCCGGTCCCTGATGGCCGCTCTCGCCGCTGCGTCAGGCGTCGTCATCGAGCACTCCCGGCTCGCACAGCCGTACGTAGGGAGCGAGCGACGGGTCCTGTCGCTTGCGTTCCCAGGTCCGGCGAGCTTCGGCGGTATTGATTCCATCCGGTGTGCAGTACCAGCAGTCGACCCAGACGAACGCAGGATCGACCGGCGGTCGGGGCGGGAACACACCGTGGTGGATCCCATCCACGATGGTTGTCACCGCGCCACCGACTCGATCCTGGACCCCTGGCGTGAGCGGATAACCAACCCAGTCGAAGTTTCCCTTGCCGGTGATGAACCAGTAGCCCGCGTCGACGTGCGGGGTCCCGAGAAGATCGCCCACCACCGCGCCGTAGAGTGCCAGTTGCAGGCGAGTGCCGGCCTGATGCGGCTCCTCGGGGGTGAGAGCCTGATAGCTGCGACTGGCGCCCGTCTTGTAATCGATGACCCGCAAGGAGCCGTCCGCGCGCCGGTCAATTCGATCGACGGCGCCGTTGAACCAAACTGAGCGGCCGTCGGGCAGACGATAGGCGGCGTCATGAAAGCGGAACTCGCTGTAGATCGGACGGCCGTCGTCCACCGTGGCGAAACGTTCGAGATCGGCGAGCAGACGGGCCCGATCACGCCGCCAAAACATCGCCCGGCCGGTTGCGCCTCGTTCACCGTATTCGCGGGCCACCTCGTCGGCGATGGCAAGGAGACGCTCGCAGTCGGCGTCCCGCCAGGGCGGGGACCGACCGTCTGCGATCGCCCCATTCACGAATCGGTCAAGGATCTCATGAATGAGGCTGCCCTTGTCCAGAGCGTTCATCTCCAGCTCGTGTTCCGGGTCCTGGGCGACTTCCACGCCCAGGAGGTATTGCATGAAGAAGGCAAAGGGGCATTCCGCCCACGCCTGCAGCCGCGTCGCCGACGTCACTACGGACGCGGTGTAGTCGGGAAGGGCGAGCCCGGTCAGGTTGCCGTCGAAGCGGGTGAAGCGGTCGCTGCGTCGACTTCTTGCCAATTCCATGCCCAGCTTGACCACCGGATCGACGGAGCCGATCGCGTCTGGAACTCGCAGCATGATGGCGAGCCGTAGCTCCTGGGCGGTGGCCGGGAACAACGTGTGTGCCAGGCCAGACGCATAGGACGGGACGTGGCGCAGCCAGGAGCCGTCGAGGCCGGCCAGCTCCTCCGTGAAGACGGACGCTCGGCCCGCCAGCCGAGCGGTATTCGCGAGCAACCACCGGGATGCGGCCCGGTCGCCCTGGCGACGCAGATCGCCCCGTGGAAAGCACAATGTTGCTTCGGTCGCGGCTGCAATGGCAGCGAGCAGCTGGCGGTGGTCGTCATGATGCCGCTCGGACCGGAGAGGCAGCTCCCCACCAGCAGCGCGTCGCTCGTCGTCGGGCAACAGCGAGTCCTCCAGGCGCCGAGGAGGGAAGGCACCCTCCGCCATGCCAAAGATGACCACCCGGTCAAGCTCGAGCCCGATCGCCATCGACACCGGGCCAACCAGCACGCCGTCGCCCAGGTGCCCGATGCGGCGCAAAGCGACATCGAGTTCGCCGTCAAGAGCCCGCCGAAAGACCTCGATGGTCGGCGGTGGACCGCCCACCGAGTCCAGCCCGGCCAGCCGGTCGAGGGCGTCCTCGACCCGATCGGCCGCCTCCTGTTCCTCCTTCGGCCAGGCCCATCGCTGGCGGTCGCCTCCGAGGTAACTATCGATCAACTCCTGTGCGGTCTCGACCATCGACTGCCACGAACCAGCCGAGGTGAGCGAGGTCAGGTCGGATCGTAAGCGCTCAATAAAGGCGGCGAGATCGCCGGCTCGCGCCGCATCGCGCCGAAGGTGCTCCGCCAGGGCCTCCCGTCCATTGCGGTCGGCTTCGCTGGCGCGGAGTCGCTGCTCCTCGCCGAAGACTGTGAGACGGCGTTCCCAGTCCCGGCCGTCAACGACACCCGCGGTTCGGGAAATGCGATCCCACGCCAGGCCCGGTGCCCGGCCCTCCTGATCGAGAAGGGGAGCGCCAGTTACCACCGCGAGCACGTCTGACCGCCGGAAATTGTGATCGGGCAGCGCGAGCAATCCCTTGAGCGTGCGGCCGAACAGCATGTCACCGATATCGCGTACAGGGGCACCGTTGTGAGGCAGACCGGCGCCGGAGAGCTGCTCGTGGAGGAGGCGGGCGTAAGGGTCGGCCGCGCCGTACAACAGGCCGATTCGTCCTAGCCGGACTCCGTCCCTCATCCACAGGGAAATGAGCCGGAGGGTAGCTCGGACCTCCTCGTCGGGGTCGCTGACGCTTACCACCGCGGTTGCGCTCGCCGGGTCGATGCCGCTCGCCTCAATGGCGATGCCAGCCCGGGCATGGGCGTCGAGGACATGACGGTCAGCATCCGGATCCCCGGTGAGGCCGACGTTAATCAGAACCGGTTGTCGTCCAGCCAGTGCCCCGAGCAGGCGGCCCCCGGCCGGCGACAATTCCTGTAACAGGTGCACGATGACCGGTCCGACGCTGACTCCATCCCGGAGGGCTGCCGTGGCGGCGTCGAGAAGGTCGTGCTCGTCGTACCACGTTGACGCCAAATCGGCCCGCACGCGACGGGCGATCCGGACGACGTCCCTGGCACGATCTCCGCACGCGGCGAGGGCGTCGAGGGCGGCATCGGTCAAGCCGGCCAGCTCCCTCGTCGCCGTGATCAGCGCCAGTTCGGTCGCAGGGTGATCGGCAACCGGTGCCAACACACCCGGTTCGACGGAAAGCACCCGACGGATGGCCTGTGCCAGGACCGGTGTATTGACCGGCCTCCTGCCGGCGGCGGCGAGCGAGGCAGCACCGGCCCGCTCTGCCAACCGATACAGGGTGAGGAACGAGACGTTGGCGACACCGCCTGGTCGGGCCGCCAGCGAGCGCCGCATGGACACCGCCGCGTAGTTCGACGGGACGATGACCATGACCGGGGACAGCGGATCGCCCGCTTTGACCGCGTCGATCTGCGCGGCGAGCAGGTCAAGGGCCGGTCGTCCGTAGGCGGTTGTATGCACTTCATAGCCAGCGACACCGCTCATCACCGTGCCTCTTCCACCCAGACGGCGCTGTCGAACAACAACCAGATACAAGCAGATGGGGGCGGGTCGTGAGCGGGTGGCGTCATTCTCGGAAGACTTATCCGCCTTCTCGCCGCCTGGCGACCTTCCGAGAATGAAGGGACTGACAAGAATGGGCCGATGGGCAAGACGATGTCGTCGTGACGGTGATCATGAAGGTCGACATTCGCAGTACGACGGTGTCCCCCGTGGGCAGCGGCCGGCAATCGCCTCTCGAGGGACCGCGCCGCCCGCTACCAGGGTGGGTACCGCTCCCAGTCGGGCTCGCTGGGCTCAACAAACGTCTCGTAGAGATCAACGGCGATCCCCTCGATGGCGTCGCGCCCTTCCAGCTCGTCGAGTAGCGCCCGGTCGATCGCTCCTGACCCCATGGCAGTGCCCAGGAGATTGCCGGTCAGCGAGCCGGTGCTGTCGCTGTCGCCGCCGTGGTTGACTGCCGCCAAGACCCCTTCGGCGAAGCTAGTGGCGCGCAGGGCGCAGAAGACCGCAATGGCCAGGGCCTCTTCGGCCACCCATCCTTCCCCGAGTGACTCAACTTGCTCCGGGGCAGCCGGGCCATCGTGGTCGGCGAGGGACACCGCGCCGGCCAGGGCGGCAGACACCTCTCCGGCGTCGGCGTGACCTGCCAGGCGTTGTCGGGCTGAGGCGACCGCGAGCTGGAGCGATTCCCCCCGAACTAACACCCCGATCATCTCGGCCAGCGCGCCGGCGGCCAGCCAGCCGCTCGGGTGGCCATGAGTCAGCGCGGCCGCCTCGCAGCCGAGCTCGAAGCGGTCTTCCGCGACAAGGCCTACGGGTGCGACCCGCATAACACCGCCGCAACCCTTGCTGGAGTTGAGCGGTTCAGCGGGGCTGCCAAGGCGGAAGCCCTCCTGCAGGGCGGAAAGGCAGGTGTTGCCAGGGGCAC
>JBPYFF010000179.1:0-6097 GCA_051984455.1 Acidimicrobiales bacterium
GCGGCGTCGATGTCGGAGACTACGAGGTGCAGACCCTGGAGCGAACCGGCCGAATCCGGGTTCTTCATGAGCGCGATCGAACAGGCCGAGCCGGGTGGTGTCACCTGGACGACCCGGAAGTCTCCCGTCTGATGATCAACGTTCAACTGGAAGCCGGCCCTCTCGATATAGAAGTCCTTCGCACGGTCCTGATCGCTGACCGGCACCACGACAAGTTCCAGTTTCCAGTCCATGATGGTTCTCCTGGTTGCTTGGACGATTTCTCTTTCCCTTCAGACGTGAGCCACACTGCCGGGTCATCGATCAAGACGCTGGCAGCGCGCCATGACCCGATCGTCGAAAGGAGCCATTGGCCGTGAGCACGACACCGATCGCAGAGTACGCCCTGCTCTCGGACCGGCATTCGGCCGCGCTGGTCAGCCGGGATGGATCGATCGATTGGCTGTGCTTTCCTCGCTTCGATAGCCCATCGGTGTTCTGTCGCCTGCTGAGCGACGAGGGCGGTCGCTGGTCGATCCGGGCGGCGCAGCCCGAGAAGATCACGCGGCGTTACCTCGATCGGACGATGGTGCTCGAGACGACCTACCGGACGCCGACCGGCACCCTTGTCATGATCGACGCGCTGGCCATGGGCAAAGGCAATCGCGGCCACGAGCTTGGCCGGGCGGCTCCACATCTCTTGCTGCGGCGGGCGACGTGCACCGAAGGAACCGTTGAGGTGGAGCATGAGTGCGGCCCACGGCCCGAGTACGGGCTCATCTATCCACTGGTTGAGACGGTGGAAGGCGGTCATGTAGCCACCGGCGGCTCAGACGTCCTCGTGTTGTCGTGTCCGTCGGCCCTCCAGGTGGATCAGTCGATCGCCGCCGGACGGTTGCGGCTCAGGGAGGGCGAGAGCGCCGGCTTTGCGCTGCATCATTGCAAACAGGCCGAAATGGGAATGGCTCGCGTCTGGAACCAGGCGGAGATCGCGGAATGGCTCGATGACACCACGTCGGCGTGGGAGTCGTGGTCGGAGATTCACCAGGCGTATGAGGGGCCGTGGAGGCACCTGGTCCATCACAGTGGACGGGTTTTGGAAGCGCTGTCATTCGAGCCGACGGGCGCCGTCTGCGCCGCCGCCACGACCTCCTTGCCCGAGACCATCGGCGGCAACCGCAACTGGGACTACCGCTACGCCTGGATCCGGGATGCCTCGTTCACCATCGAGGCGCTCTGGGTGGCCGCCTGCCCCGACGAGGCGAACCAGTTCTTTCAGTACTTGACCACTTCGGCCGCAACATCAGTCCGGCGGGGGGGCGACCTGCAGATCATGTTCGGCATCGGGGGCGAGCGGGATTTGAGCGAGCGGGAGCTTCCCCATCTGGGTGGCTGGCGCGACAGCGTGCCGGTCCGGGTGGGCAACGGAGCATGGCAGCAGCGTCAGATCGACGTCTACGGGGAGCTTCTCAGCGCGGTGCACCGCCTTTCTGAGCAAGTCACCGACCTCGGACCCGCCACGAGGCGTTTTCTCATCGAACTGGCCGATGCCGCGGCCACGGTTTGGCAGGAGCCGGACCAGGGCATCTGGGAGATCCGGGGCGAGCCCCGCCACTTCCTCTATTCCAAGCTGATGTGCTGGGTGGCGCTGGAGCGGGCCGTGGCGCTCGCCGACCGGATCGACGGGCGGGAACGGGTCGCCGGATGGGAGCAGGCCCGGGACGAAATCCGCCAGGCGATCTTGACGAGGGGCTGGAGCGACCGGGCCAACGCGTTCACCCAGTCGTTCGGCTCGGATGAGCTGGACGCCTGCAGCCTGATGATTCCCCTGGTTGGCTTCCTGCCGGCCACCGATCGGAGAGTGCTGGCCACGATCGACGCCACCCTGGACCGGCTCACCGACGACCGGGGCCTGGTCTACCGTTATCGCTCCCACGACGGCCTCGAAGGGGAAGAAGGAACCTTCCTCCTCTGCACCTTCTGGCTGGCCGAGGCCCTGGCGCTCGCTGGCCAGCTGGAGCGGGCCCGGATGGTGTTCGAACGAGGAGCCGCGTTTGTCAACGACGTCGGATTGCTGGCGGAAGAGGTCGACGCCTCTACCGGCGAACTGCTGGGGAACTTCCCGCAGGCCTTCAGCCATATCGGACTGGTCAACGCTGCCTGGGCCATCTCGGAAGCAGAGCGGCTTCGCTCCTGACGCCGCTAGCGTCGCCGTCCATGGCCAATCCAGGCGCAACTCGTCGCCGGTCCTGGTGGGGATGGGGCTGGGAGGATCAGGTCATCTCCGGGGAACAGCTCATCCGGCTGGGGCAATCCGTCGCCAGCGCCCTCGGCCAGCCGGACCTCGAGTTGTGGCCACCGCCCCGGCTCGACGACCTGGTTCTGCGGCCGCCCCGTCTGACGCCGCCGGAGGCCCTGGCGAAGTTCTGCTCGGTTGACACCTACAGCCGGGCCGCTCACACCCATGGCCGCTCCTTCCTGGATTCGGTTCGGGCCGTTCACGGCGACTTCTCCGCTCCGCCGGACGTCGTGGCGTTTCCGCGGGACGAGGGAGAGGTGGCGGCGGTGCTCGACTGGTGCGCATCTGCGGGCGCGGCTGCCATCCCTTACGGCGGGGGATCCTCGGTCGTGGGCGGGGTGTCATGCGACGTCGGCGACGAGTACCGGGGCGCGGTGTCGATCGACCTCGGTGCGCTCGATCAGGTTCTCGACGTCGATCGGGTGTCCCGGGCGGCCCGCATTCAGGCCGGCGTGCTCGGGCCAGCGCTCGAGGAACAACTGCGGCCTCACGGCTACACGCTCCGCCACTTCCCGCAGTCGTTTGAGTTCAGCTCACTGGGCGGCTGGTTGGCGACCCGGTCAGGAGGGCACTACGCCACCAACTACACCCACATCGACGACTTTGTGGAATCGCTGCGAGTCATCACCCCCGCGGGAACGGTGGAGTCCCGCCGTCTGCCCGGCTCGGGCGCCGGCCCGTCCCCGGACCGCCTCTTCCTCGGCTCCGAGGGCGTACTCGGCATCATCAGCGAGGCGTGGATGCGGGTCCAGGACCGGCCGACCCATCGGGCTTCCGCTTCCGTTCAGTTTCCAACCATGACAGATGGCGCCGCTGCCGCCCGGGCCATCGCGCAGGCCGCCCTTTTCCCCGCCAATTGCCGCTTGCTCGATCCCGGTGAAGCGGCGACGGCAGCCGGGATCACGACCGGGACCGCCCTGCTCGTGCTCGGCTTCGAGTCGGCCGACCACCCGGTGGACGCCTGGATGGCACGGGCGGCGGAGCTGTGCGCCGACCACCGGGGCGTGATTCCCGACGGTGTGCGCACCTCGTCGAGCGAAGGGGCTGCGGGCGCGTGGCGATCGTCGTTCCTCCGCGCCCCCTACGGGCGCGACGCCCTGGTGCAGCTCGGCTGCGTCGCCGAGACATTCGAGACGGCCTGTACCTGGGACCGCTTCGACGAGCTGCACCACAATGTCAACGAGACGGTTCGGCGATCGCTGCTCGAGGTGTGCGGTGGAGGAACGCTGACCTGTCGGTTCACCCACGTCTATCCGGACGGCCCCGCCCCGTACTTCACCATCCTCGCTCCCAGCCGCCACGGCGATCAGCTGTCGCAGTGGAACGAAATCAAGGCGGCCGCGTCGGAAGCGGTGCTGGCGAACGGGGGCACCATCACCCACCACCACGCCGTTGGTAGGGATCACCGCCCCTGGTATGACCGCCAGCGTCCGGCGCTTTTCGCCGGCACCCTGCGGTCAGCCAAGACGACGCTTGACCCGGCGTGGACGCTGAACCCGGGCGTCCTCATCAGCCGGTGACGGAGCGACCGGCGGCGGTGCGGGACGAGCCAACGGATAGAGTCTGCGGGCGTGGCGCGCATCCACATCCCGGCCGGTAAGGGTGGCGAACCCGTTCAACTCTGGCAGCTCCGTCCTGAGATGGGCGCCGGCGTGGCCGCCATGGTCGACGCCGCTTATCACCAGAGCAACTTGCCTGTTCGTGTACGGGAAGCGGCCCGCATACGCATCGCGCAGCTCAACGACTGTCCCATTTGACTGCAGTTTCGGGCCGCGTCGGTGACGCGGCAGGGGGTTGACGAGGAGCTGTACGCGCATGTCGCCGAGTACCGCGACCATCCCGGCTATAGCCGGCAGGAGCGCCTGGCGATCGAGTACGCGGAGCGCTTCGTCACTGATCATCTGTCGATCGATGACGCCTTCTTCGATCGCCTCAGAGCGGCCTTTGGCGACGACGAGATCCTCGATCTGTCGATTTGCGTGGCCGCCTTCATGGGTCTCGGCCGACTTCTGCGGGTGCTCGGTGTCGATCCGGCGTGTGACGTCGACTCGGAGAGCTAGAGAGACGAAACGCTCACCCCGACATGGGTGCGATGAAGTCGGTCGCGTAGCGCTCGGCCGCGGCAATCTTCTCCTGGATGCTGGAGCGGTAGTCGCGGCCTTCGCTCATCTGAGCGACCATCCACGGCGCGCAGATGGTGTCGGTCACGCCTTCGTCCTCGAAGCGTCGATACAGGTCGACGCTGGGAGGAGCGAGGAGGGCCAGGTAAATCGTGAACGGCTCGTCCCGCCGCCCCGCCCTCTTCCGCAGTTCCCTCAGCCGGCCGAGATGGGCCAGGGCGTCATCCGGCGGGTAGGGGCCGGCACCGATCCACCCATCGCACTTCTCGGCCGCCCGGCGCATGGCGGGCGTACTGTGACCGCCGCCGTAGATAGGAATCGGCCGCGGCGGTGACGGATTCATCTGCATCGCCGGCACGTCGTAACAAGGACCGTGGTACTCCACCCAGCCACCCCGCCATAAGGCTCTCAACGCTGGGATCATGTCGTCCAGCCGCGTACCCCGGTTTTCGAACTCCTGCCCGGTCGCGGCGAACTCCTCCGCGCACCAGCCGGCGCCAACGCCGAGGTGCACACGTCCACCCGAGATGCAGGCGGCGGTGCCGACCAGCTTGGCCACGGTGATCAGGTCACGGGCGGGCGCGATGTACACCCCGCTGGTGAAGTGCAACCGCCTGGTCACCGCAGCCATGGCGGAAACGAGGCACCAGGTGTCGGGCCAGTCTGTCTCGGCCGACCAGATGGGCGAGCCGTCCTCGTAAGGGGAATAGGTGTAACGGGACCGCAGGTCCCTGGGGTAAAAGAGGTGGTCTGACACGTACATGCCGGCGTAGCCCATGTCGTCGCAGGCCTGGCAGAGTTCGAGGAGCTGTTCGGTCTCGAGGAAGGCGACCGCCTGATGGAATCTCATGATCGGCGGGGGGCGAACCTCTCAGGTGCCAAGGCCGGGAACGATCGGGCCGGCGGTGAAGCCTCCGTCAATGATGAACTCGGAACCCGTGCAATACGAACTGTCATCGGACGCAAGAAAGACCATGAGTTTGGCCACTTCCTCCGGCTGGCCGATGCGGGGAATCGGCTGCCAGGAGTAAGCGTTCTTTTGCTGCGCCCCGCCAAACTCGGGCAGCCGCACCATCTCGGTGTCGATCCCGCCCGGGTGGACCGAGTTGACCCGAATGCCGTGCCGGCCCAGCTCCATGGCGGCACACTTGGTCATCCCGCGCACGGCGAACTTGCTGGCGGTATATGCCCCCAGCCCGGGCAAGCCGATCAGGCCGTTGGTGGAAGACGTGTTGATGATCGAGCCTCCACCCGCGGCGCGCAGCGCGGGGACGGCGGTTTGCATGCCGAGGAAGCAACCGACCTGGTTGACGTTGATGATGGCCATGTAGTCCTCACGGCTCATCGACTCGATCAATCCCACCTTCAGGATTCCGGCGTTGTTGACCAGCACATTGAGGTGGCCGAAGACGGACGTAGCGGTGTCCACCGCTCCGTTCCAATCGGCCTGGCTGGTCACGTCGAGATGCCGGTAGACGGCGTTCTCGCCGATTTCCTTGGCGACCCGCTCACCGAGATCGTCCAGGACATCGCCCAGCACGACTTTGGCGCCCTCCAGTGCGAACACCCGGGCCTCGGCCTCACCCTGACCCCGGGCCGCACCGGTCACGAGAGCGACCTTGCCGTCAAGCTTGCCCATCTATTGTCTCCATTTCTGCTGCCTCTGTCGCAGCCGCGTCGTGAAACCGCTCTGTTGTGA
>JBPYFF010000180.1:0-4764 GCA_051984455.1 Acidimicrobiales bacterium
GCCCGCTGTACGCAGGGTCCGACGTGTTCGTCCTGCCGAGTTACGAGGAGGCCTACGGGACCGTGTACGGTGAAGCCCTGGCGGCTGGGCTCCCGGTCATCGGGTGGCGAGTCGGAAACCTGCCCAACCTGGCCGTCGACGGCCGAGAGGGGATCGTGCTGGAGCCGGGCGACCTGGCTGGACTGGCGTCGGCCCTTGAGCGGGTAGCGTCCGACGACGAGTACCGGGAGCAACTGAGCGCCGCGGCGAGGGTGCGAGGACGCCAGCTTCCGACATGGAGGGAGTCCGCATCGCTCTTCTTCGACACGCTCACGGGGGTGGCGGAGCGAGCCCGGCGATGACGGGCGCTCGTCTCTCGCCGTACCCGGAAGCTTTGGGCATATCTCGTCGCCTGGCAGTGCCTGCTGCTGTGACCAGAGCTTGGGAGGTAGACCTACCGGCGGCGCAGCATCCCCGCCATGGGGTGGCCCAGGTCGAACTGGACCTCGGCAAACTTCGCCGCGGCGGACTCCAGTTCGTCGACTGCCCAGAATCCTTCTTTCGAAATCTTGTCCACGATCGCGAAGGGCTGGAAGAGAAAGACATCGCCACCCGATACGAAGAAGACCCGGCCGTGAATCGGACACGACGCGGTCGACAGGTAGGCAACGAAAGGAGAGATGTTCGCCGGGTGCCTCGGTGTCGAGTGATCCTCGGGTGGTGCTTCCTGCGGTGTGTCGCGCGGGACGGTCGCGGTCAGCCGGGTTGCGGCCGCGGGTGCGATGGCATTGACCCGCACTCCGTAACGACCGAGCTCAGCGTCGGCGATGATGGAAAAGGTGGCGATGGCGGTCTTGGCGGCGCCGTAGTTGGTCTGGCCCTGATTGCCGAAGAGTCCCGAGGTGGACGACGTGTTCACGACCGCCCGGGGAACCTCCGCACCTGCCTTCGACTGATCCCGCCAGTACGCCGCGGCCCAGCGGGTCGGGCAGAAGTGGCCCCGCAAATGAACCCGGATCACCGCGTCCCACTCCTCGACGGACATGTTCACCAGCATCCGGTCGCGGAGAATGCCGGCGTTGTTGACCAGCACGTGGAGCTCACCGAAGGCGTCGATGGCTTGCTGGACCAGGCGTTGCGCCCCCTCCCAGTCGGCGATGTCGTCATGGTTGGCGACCGCCTGACCTCCGGCCGCCACGATTTCCTCGACCACCTGCTGGGCCGGCGCCTGGTCGGTACCGGTGCCGTCGGCGCTGCCGCCCAGATCATTGACAACGACCTTCGCCCCCTCCCTGGCGAACAAAAGTGCGTGCTCCCGACCGATTCCCCTGCCTGCGCCGGTGATGATGGCGACGCGATCCGCCAAGGTGTTCACGGCTGGCCTCCGTCCGTCTCAGTGGCCTCTACGTAGACCTGGTCAGCGATCCTAAACGGCGGGAGCTCAGGACCGGCCGTACGGCCGGCCCCAACGGCCGGCCCGGCCGGCGGGGCCGTTCGGGAAGGACCACTTTTGCCGGAATCTTTACCCTCCTCTCAGGTCGGTCTTAGCGCCGTGCGGCTCACTGGTGTCATGCCGAGCAATCCCGGGCAGTGGCGCGACCAGGGCTTGCGACGAGTGTCGAGGGTCACGCGCTGGGTCGCAGGCGGCTCGGCCGCGGCCGCGGGAGTGTTCACCCTGCTCGCGGCCCACCCGAAGTTGCCGAAGCTTCCCTCGCTCCGCGTATCCCACGGCCCGGCCGCGCCGGGGACCGCCGGTACGCCTTCAGGCAATTACTCCGGCGATTACTCCAGCAGCGACTCCGCTGGTCAGACCACGCTGAATCCCCCTTCGCAAGCCCCCAGTCAGGCGACCGCCCCGCCCCAGGTGGTCTCGGGCTCGTCGTGAGCCCCAGACAACCTGTCGTCAGCTTCCCGGCGCTGGGAACCACGGCGGTCGTGGTGGTGGCCGACCCCGGGGCCGCCGATGCCGCCGTCGCCGCGGTCGAACAGGAAGTCTCCGCCATCGACCGGGCGTGCAGTCGGTTTCGGCCCGATTCCGAGCTGACCCTCCTGAACAGCCGGGCAGGGACAACCACACCGGTCTCACCCCTGCTCCTCGAGTCGGTCGAGGTCGCGTTGCGGGCCGCGCGCCGGAGCGACGGCCTGGTGGACCCGACCGTTGGTGGCGCCATGCGGGTCCTCGGCTACGACCGGGACTTCGCTTCCATGGAAAAAACCGGTGGCTCACTGGTCGTTTCGGTCGGCCAGGTCCCGGGATGGCGCCTCGTGGCTCTCGATGGCGAGCGCTCGACGGTGTCGATCCCGGCCGGCGTCGAGCTCGACCTGGGCGCCACTGCCAAGGCCCTTTGCGCCGATCGGGCCGCGGCCGCCGCCTTCGAGAGCACGGGCACCGGGGTGCTCGTCAGCCTCGGGGGAGACATGGCGGTGGCCGGTCCACCCCCGGACGGCGGCTGGTCGGTCCTGGTGACCGACGACCACGCCGCGCCGCTCGATGCCCCCGGCCAGCAGGTGGCCATTCGGTCCGGCGGGCTCGCCACTTCGGGAATCACCGTCCGGCACTGGGCCCGGGGTGAGCGGCAGCTCCATCACCTCGTCAACCCTGCCACCGGGCTGCCGGCTGAGGCCTGCTGGCGCACCGTCACGGTCACCGCTCAGACCTGCGTGGACGCGAATACCGCGAGCACGGCTGCCGTCATCCTCGGCCCGCCCGCTCCGGCCTGGCTCTCCGGCCAGGGCCTGCCCGCTCGCCTCGTGGGCATCGACGGCACGGTGACGACCGTTTCCGGATGGCCGGCATCGGAAGGAGCGCCGTGCCGATCGCTCTGATCGCGGCCGCATCCAGCACGTCCAGCAGCAAGGCGCTGTGGTACCTGACGCGAGGAACCGGCCTGGTGGCCATGATCCTCCTCTCGGCCAGCGTCGTCCTGGGTGTGCTGGAGATCAATCGGTGGGCGAGCCCCGCCTGGCCTCGTTTTGTCACGGCCGGGCTGCACAAGAACGTGTCCCTGCTGGCAGTCGCCTTCGTCGCCGTGCATGTCGCGACCACCGTCGTGGACGGCTTTGCACCGATCGGGTGGCTGGACGCGGTGGTCCCCCTCCACTCCCCGTACCGGCCGATCTGGTTGGGTCTCGGAGCGGTCGCAACAGACCTGTTGATCGCCGTCACCCTGACCAGCCTGCTTCGACGGCGGATCGGTTACCGGGCTTGGCGCATCGTCCATTGGTCGGCGTATGCCGCCTGGCCGGTCGCGGTCGTCCACGGCCTCGGAACGGGAAGCGACAGCAGCCACGGCTGGGCCCTCGCCGTGTATGCCGCTTGCCTGGTCGCCGTGGCCGGGAGCGTCCTCTGGCGGGTGACCGCCGGCTGGACGTCCGGGACGGCCAAGGGCCGGCTCGTCGCTCTCGCCGGGAGCCTGACGGTGCCTTCGCTCATCGTGATCTTCCTCTCTGCCGGGCCACTCCAGCCCGGATGGGCAGCCCGGGCGGGAACACCCAGGAGTCTGATCGCCGCCGCTCACCGGCGGGCGGGGTCAGGCTCCTCGGCCACCGGCACGACGACCGTGCCGGCCACCTCGAGCAGCGCCTTCCGGGCCCCGTTCCAGGGCCAGTTGCAGGGCACCCTCAGCCAGAGCCCGCCGGACGCCAACGGCGACTCGACCGTGGCCGTCCAGGCCTCCATCAGCGGACAGGTCGAGGGTGTGCTGCATCTGGCCCTGACCGGCCCGGCTGATCCGTCCGGCGGGATCACCATGAATTCCAGCACGGCCGCAATGGGTCCTTCTGGACAACCCTCGCTGTACCGGGGTCGCGTGACCACCCTCGACGGTGATCAGCTGCAAATCAGCCTGCGGGATTCAGCCGGAGCGACGCTCAGCGTCACGGTGCAGTTGTCGGTCGATGGCAACAGCGGCGTTTCCGGATCGATCCAGGCGACGGCTTGATCGACCTATTGTCCACCGCAGCCGTGCTCAGGACCGGGTACCCCGCTCGATGCGAAGCAGAAGGGCGAGGGTCGGGCAGGCGTCGGCGGCCCGGCGAGCCAGCGGCTCGAGGCTCGGAGGGATCGGACTGTCGTCGACGATCGGGTAGCCCCAGTCGTCGGGGCGGATGCGCTCCGGGAACAGCTCGTAGCACATGCCGTGCGCCTTGCACTTGATCCAGTCCACGCCGAGACGTGTCGTCATCGCCACCCATCTCCGTTCGGGATGGGCAGGACTCCGCCATGGCGGGAGCCCGGGCAGGGCCCACGCTGCAGGTGGTGGTTGGCCTCCTCTGCGAAGACCCGCAGCGCGCTCACGACAAAGCGGGCCGCCCCGTCAGGATGGCGGCAGGCACCCCTTCCGCTGACCATCTGGGTCCACCGCTGGAGGGCTGCGGCCGGGCCGGCGCCCTGGGGACCGGCGACGACCGCCTGGAGTGCGCTCGCGATGGCGGGGAGCCCGCTGGCGCATGGCCCGCACTGCCCGGCGCTTTGATCGGCGTACCAGCGGGCCACCCGGGCACTCTCGGCCAGCCCGCAGACGCCGTCGGGCAGGGCCCAGATGACGCCGCTTCCCGGGCTGGCTCCCAGGGCTCGCATCGAATCCGCATCCAGGTGAGCGACCTCGACCTGGCCGGGATCGAGCCACGTACCGAAGTACCCGCCAACCAGCACGGCGGGGACCGCCCCGTGCATTCCCGCCGCGGTGAGGGCATCCTTCAGCCGCAGCCCGGATGCCACCTCGTAGACGCCCGGCCGGCTGACGGCGCCGCCAACGGTGAGAAGCCTGGTCCCGGGGTCACCGG
>JBPYFF010000181.1:0-12709 GCA_051984455.1 Acidimicrobiales bacterium
GCTGGTGACGAGCAACTGGTGCTCGGCAAAGTCGAGGAGCTGCTGGCGTCTCACGATCCCCGAACGACGGGCCGGGCCGCATTCCTCGGGAGCCAGTTCGATGCCGGTCTGGCGTGGGTCCACTTTCCCCTGGGATACGGCGGTCTCGGTCTCGAGCCCAAGCTTCAGAAGGTCGTCGCGGAGCGGTTACATGCCGCCGGTGCGCCGCACGCCGCGGCCCGCAACCCGATCGGCTACGGCATGGCTGCTCCCACCGTCGTCACCCATGGAAGCGTCGAGCAAAAGCGGCGATACCTCCGACCTCTCTTTACCGGCGAAGAGGTGTGGTGCCAGCTGTTCAGCGAGCCCGGGGCCGGCTCCGACGTCGCATCACTGGCGACCCGCGCTGTACGTGACGGCGAAGAGTGGATTGTCAACGGCCAGAAAGTCTGGACCACCCTGGCCCACCTGGCCCGCTGGGGACTGCTGGTAGCAAGGAGCAACCCGGAGCAAGAGAAGCACAAGGGCCTTACCTACTTCGTCGTGGATATGCACGCCCCCGGTGTCGAGGTCCGACCGCTTCGACAGATCACCGGTGATGCGGAGTTCAATGAGGTGTATTTCACCGATGTGCGCATCCCGGATCGCGAACGACTCGGCGCAGTCGGAGAGGGTTGGCGCGTGTCCCTGACGACGCTCATGAACGAGCGGGTCTCCATCGGCGGTGGCGTCATCCCGCGGGCATCGGGGCCAATCGGCGAGGCGCTGCGCCTTTGGGCCAAGCGCCAGGACAAGGACCCCGTTCTCCGGGACCGGCTGAGCAAGCTCTGGATCGAGGCAGAGGTGCAGCGCCTTACCAACATGAGGGCCTCGCAGAATCGGCAGAAGGGGACGCCTGGCCCGGAAGGCTCGACCGGGAAGCTGGCCTTCGCCGAGCTCAACAAGCGGATCTACGAGCTTTGCCTCGACATCATCGGGCCGAGCGGCATGCTCTACGGTTCCTACGAGATGACCCGCCCGGCCGAGGCCATGCAAGCGAGTGCGCCGCAGAAGATGTTCTTGCGCGCCCGGGCGAACTCGATCGAGGGCGGGACCTCCGAGATCATGCGCAACATCCTGGCCGAACGGGTTCTTGGACTACCAGGCGACGTCCGGGTGGACAAGGACCGCCCGTGGTCGGAGGTGCCTCGCAACTAATCAGATCGTGCTGTGCTGCGTGTGGCCGGCCCCGCCGCGGCGGGGCCGGTGCCGCGTGATGAGGATGAGGGCGGGTCGGTCACATTGACGACCTCAAAGGTCAGTGGCACCTCGAAGACCCGCTCGAACAGCTCCCGCTTCCGCCGTAGTCCCCAGAGTTCAAGGTCGATGTCGCCGACCGCGTGCACAACCAGCCGCACACCTTTGGCATCAAGTTTCACACCGATCGACTCGACGTTGCCTGCGTGGCTTCGGTCCAGGCCGTCGGCAATTCGGAGAAGGGAGATGAGCTTCAATACCCGTTCTCGCCTGGACGGAGACAGAGAGGCGAACGGCTCGAAGGAGAGCTTGGGATTGCCCCGCCGGTGGAACCGGCCGAGGGACGCGAGGACCGCGACCTCGTCAGGAGCGAAACCGCGCAGCCGTCCGTGCTGGATGAGATAGGCGGTGTGCTTGTCGTGTCCCTCGACCGAGACGTGTTCGCCGATGTCGTGCAGCAACGAGCCGAGCTCGAGCATCTCGCGCTCGTGGTGCCCCATGCCATGCAATTCGGCGGTGCCATCGAACAGGTCGACGGCCAGCCGGGCAACCTGGCGAGCGTGCTCCTCGTGCCAGTTGCATCGGCGACAGAGATTGAGCACGGACTCTCGCCGTAGAGCCCGCGGCTCCCCGCTCCAATCCGCCACCGTGTGATGGCCAATCGCGTCGAGGACGATGCCCTCCCGCAACGCCCATTCGCATGCCGTGAGCTCGTCCAGCCCGGTCAGTTCCATGACACTGGTGAGGAGCATGATGCCAGCAGGCAGAAGGTCGGCGCGGCGGGCATCGACGCCCGGCAACCGCTCTCGTTCTGCTGATGTCAGTCGCAGGATCTGGTCGCGTACTGCAAAGAGATCCTTGCGCCGCAGCCGCAGCTGGTTCACCGATGGAGGGACGGATCCGGTTCGGCGGGCAGCAGCCATCCGGCCAAGGGCACAAAGGGTGCCGCTGCTGCCGATCAGCATCTGCGGGGCCAGGTCGTCGAGGTCGGCTTCAAGCGGGCCGAGAACCGAGGAGATGCGCCGCAGCAACCGCCGCTGGTCACCACCGGTCGGGGGATCGCCTCGCACCAGTTCGGTGTTGAGGCGAGCGGCGCCCAGCTTGACGCTCCGGGACCAGGCCAGGCCACCGTGGCCGCCCAGCATCAGTTCCAGGCTGCCGCCGCCGAGATCAAGGGCCAGGGCAGGCCCGGGCTCGATCACGACGCTCGCCCGGATGGCGGCAAAGATCAGCCGGGCCTCCTCCGTGCCACTGATGACACTGATCCTGACGCCGGTGTGCCTCTCGAGGTGATCGACGACCTCGGCCGAGTCGTTGGCTTCTCGCAAGGCGCTCGTGGCGCAGGCGACGATCTCGTCGGCGTCGATCGAGTCGGCGAGAGCACGGAACCTCCGGACGACGTCCACCGCGGCCGCCGCCGCGTCGGGCCCGATTCTTCCCTCGCGCGCCACCACGTCCGCCAGCCGAAGGATCTCCTTTTCCCTGACCAGCGGTTCGAACGTGCCGTCAGGATGAGCGTCGGCAATAAGGAGGTGGAAGGAGTTGCTCCCCAGGTCGAGGGCGGCAATCCGCACGACCCGGGACTGTAGAGGATGCCGCGTTCTTGCTGGCTTATCCCTGTGGCTGGTTACTCCTTCAGCCAGGAGACGAGTCGCTTGGCCGACGCCACTTTCCACGCCTCGGACCAGGCGGCCCGGCAGGCGGCTTTGTCCTGCCGTTGCATGGCAACCAGCTCTCCCGCGGTCAGTGCCTGGCCGGGTGACATGGACGTCGCCTCCTGCCGCAGCCAGGCTTCCGCGACGACCGCGTCCTGCATGTCGCCGAGCACCCCCTGGATGCCGGCGCAGGCAGCCGCCAGTTTGCGGGCTGGCTTTCCCATCACGGACGCGGCTGCCTCGGCCGCGTATCGAGCCCGCTTGGCGCGGATGCGCACTTCATGCAGGGCGTGGTCGGGAGGGTCATCACCCAACCCTTCAACCGCCCGGCGCAGGTGCTTCCACGGCCGGCGGACCAGCTGGGGAAGGATCTCGCCCGCGGGCCGGTCGCCCACCGGCACGACGTAAGAGGCTTCCAGCTGGGGCCACACCGGGCCCGAGCGGGAATCGTTGCGGTCGGGGCTGGTGGCGCCGGCCCTGACGCCGTTTTCGCCGGCGGTGGCGACATTGCCAGGCTCCCCGGGTGTTGCCGGCTCGAGCGGCGCCAGGAGTGCGATGGGGTCCGGCAGTGGCGGGACGACTGGTAGGTCAGCGGGTGACGAGAGGCCGGCAACGGTGACGGTCGAGCCGGCCCCGATCGGCGGGGCCGGGGTGCCGGCGGCGGTCGTCGAGACGAGGGGTGGCTCCGCGGCCGCCCTCGTGAGCTCCTCCAGCAAAGCGACGTACCGGTCGCTGTCGAGGACGTCGATCAGGCGGCTACGGGCGTCATTGCGTTGCCTCGTCAACCGCGTCACGATGACCGACGCTGGTCGTTGGTCGGCTCCGGGCAAGGTTTCGATCTGAGCGGCCAGCCGCTCGCTCAAGACGTCGGCGTCCCGCACATCGCCGAGAGCGTTGGCCAGCCAGCCGAGCTCGGCCCGCATCCTGCCGGTCCACTCGCCGTCGAGCAGCTCACGAAAGGTCCGCAGGTCAGAACGGAGCCGGCGAGTCCCGACCCGGGCCTGGTGCACGTGCTCGGGATCGTCACCCAGGCGCACACCCGGGTCGTGCCGGATCATTCGGATTACGGCCGAGGCGAGGGAAGCGGACACGACCTGGCCGACCGTCGCGTGCTCATCAAGCTGCGGAACCACGACGTCAGGGCCACTCATGGCTCGAGGTCCCACCGCCCGCACCACCTTGGGCCGGTCATCGCCCCGCACCGCGCCGGCGGCGGTGAGGCGGTCCAGGACCGCGTCCAGCAGCCCGGCCGGCGCCGCGGGCGTCAGCTCGACCTCAACCTCCCTGAACCGCGCCGCCAGCTTGCGGCCGTCCATCACCGAGACGACGTCGTCGTCCACTTCCGCCCACCGCTCGCCATGTGCGTCCCGAAGCTCGATCCGGCGACGCTGGGTCGTCAGCCTCGCCACCGCCTCGAGCGGGGCCGCCCTGGCCGTCGCCCGCACGAGATGGACTACTTCGGCCGGGATGGCCCCGGGCTTCCCGGGCCAGAACAGCTCTTGCCGCGCCAGCGCGACCCCCTCTGCTTTGGCCGGCAGCTTGAGGGTCCATCCGGATTCGGCGTTGACCCCCCCGGCGGTGTCCTGGCGGTGCCGGAGGGTGATTCCCCACCGCATCAGCCGGAAGTCGGCAGTGTCGATGTATGTCGCTTGCAGCCTGGCATCCGGCACAGCAACAACGACGACACCCAGGTAGACGGCGGACAGGTCCGGCATGGTGAAGCGGAGACCGGCCTCAAGCTTGACCTCGCGCTCGACGTGGCCTTTCGGCCCCACCGACCGGCTGGCGTCAGCGTCCATCTTTGTCATGCTGCGACGGCCTCATCGGTCAGGTGAGGTTATAGGAGACTCGTGGTCGTCGGGCCAGCCCGGTCGGCCGGCGGGCCCGCTCAGGGCAAGATCAGGTGGCTGTCCCCAAACTCGTGCCAACGGTAGCGGCAGGCCAGCGCCTCGGCGTAGGAGCGGTGCAGCAGCGATCGGCCCGCGACCGTTTCCAGCAGGGCCAGATGGGACGCGGCTGGCTCGTGCCAGCCCGTGATCAGGCCGTCGACGACCCGCACGCCCCGTTGCGGCGTGATCACCGTCTCGGTCCAGCCCTCACCCGGGTGGACCTGACCGCGGTCGTCGGCGACCGTTTCCAGGGCCCGGACCACAGTCGTCCCCACCGCGATGACCCGGCCGCCGTCGGCCCGGGTGTGGTTCACCAGCCTCGCGGTGGTCACCGGCACCCGGAAGCATTCGGGGTAGGGCAGTTCATGGTCCTCGAGGGACGAAACGCCAGTGTGCAGCAGCAGCGGCGCGACGGCGACTCCGCGGCTGACCAGGTCGGTCACCAGCTCGGCACTGAACGGCCGGGCCGCGCTCGGCATCTCGGCGCTCCCCGCCTCGATGGCGAACACCGTCTGGTAACAGCCAAGGGGCCAGTCCGCCGGCACGTAGCGGTAGCGAATGGCGCGACCGTACCTGGCCAGCCAGGAGTCGAACCGGACGGGCAAGCGAAGATTGACGACCCACAGCCGGCCAGGGCTTCCGTACGGGACCAGCAGATCGGCCGCGCCTCCACCGGGCAATGAAACCGACGTCCCGGCGACGCCGTCTCGATAGGGGAGGCTGGCGGGCTGGCTCGGCCGGCGAAGCTCGATCACCCACAAGTCGGCCCCCGACAGATCCGCTCCGTCGACCGAATGCGACGGACCGGCGGGCAGGCGGGTGGACAGGTGCACTTCCAGCAGCTCGCCGGCCGGGCCGGTGCCGTCCACCGCGGCGGCAACCGTTCCTGACGTGTTGACCACGAGAAGGTCGCCTGCTCTCAGGAAGCGAGGGAGATCCCGAAAAACGGCGTGCTCGAGTTCCTGCCGGCCCCGCCACCCGACGAGCAACCGGACCTCGTCGCGGCGAAGTCCTCGCGCCTCCGGTGGCTCCGAAGCCTCGAGCTCTTCGGGCAGCTCAAACTGGAGTCTGCCGTCTTCCCGCTCCAGGCTGACCAGGGCGCTCACGATGCCCCTCGCCCGATCGCCTGGGCGCGGTAGCGACCGCTCGGCCGTTCACCCTCGGCCAGCTCCAGCAAGCCGGGCACCGCGACCTCGGGTGGCGGACGGTCAGAGATGTCCTCCCCCGGGAAGGCGTCCTGGTGCATCTGAGTTCGGAGATCGCCCGGGTCGGCCAGATAGATCGACAGCGCCGGGTGTTCGACCGCCAGAATACGCGTCAGTTGCTCGAGCGCCGCCTTGGATGAGCCATATCCGCCCCAACCCTCGTAGGCCTCGACGGCGGCGTCGGACGTGATGTTGATGACTCGTCCCTTGCTTTCCTCGAGCAGCGGGAGGGCGAGCTGGAACAAGGCCAGCGGCGCCACGGTATTGACCCGGTAGACCTGCTCGAACACGTCGAGCGGATAGGCACCCAGGGTGGGCTGAGGGCTCGGGCCGAGGAGGCTGGCGTTGTTGACCAGAAGGTCCAGCCGCCCGAACGCCCGAACGGCGTTCAACAACGCCTCCCGGTGGGCGGCGTCCGACACGTCGCCCGGTACCGCCCGCACCGCTGTTCGCTCCGCTAACTCCTGCTCCGCGACCCGGAGCGCCTGCCCGTCCCGGGCGTCGATGACGACGGACCAGCCACGATCGGCCAGGGCTCGGCTCAAGGCGAGGCCAAGGCCCCTGGAAGCTCCCGTAACCAGGGCGACTCGCATGCTGCCTCCGTTTCACAAGTTAAGCAAGTTTTAACTTACTTTACTCGGATCCGGTGGCTTGGGAAGAGCGATTTTGGCCCGCTTCGAGTGATTTTGGGCACCCGAAGCGGGCCGAGCGGTGCCTCAGTCCTCCGACTCCGCCGCGTTCAGGGTGCCGAGCAGCCCGTGCGACTCATCGGCGATCCCGGCTGAGAAGAAGAGGGTGTTCGGCGTGCCAACCGTCCGGTCGCCGAAGATCAAACCCCACAGACCGTTGATCGTGATCTGATCGCCATCTCGGTTCTTCAACGTTCCGAGCAGCGCGCCACTGGTCGGGTTGTAGGCGTGAATGGTGCCGTCACCGAAGTTGCCGACCAGGAGGTCGTTGCTGAACTCCCCGAAGCGAGCGGTCGCCCTGACGAGGCCCCATGGTGAGTCCAGCGCACCCTGGGTGACGAGGCGCTGCAGCAGGGTGCCGTCGAGCGCGTACACGTCGATGAAGCCGTGGCCCGCGCCTTTGACGTCATCGTGCTTGGCCGCGTCTTGCTGGGCATACGTCACGTACAGCTTCCCGCCCAGATTGGCGATGCCGAACGGGGCGTACCCGGTGGGGAGGTTCGGGTCCACGAACTTTCCGGGTGGGTTCATCTGCTTGGTGAAGCTTCCGTCAAAGACGTCGATCGTCCCGGCCCTGAAGTTGGTGGCGAAGATCCTCGGTGCTGTCGTATCGATGGCCAGTCCCTTGTAGACCGCATTGGGATCACTGAACGCCGTGATGGCCTGGTTCGAGAACCCGCCGGGAGGCTGTGCCGGCACGTTCCGGGCCCAACCGGTGATGTCGCCGTTTTCGGATGCAAAGATGAACAGTGCCGGCGCGCTGGCCCCACCGCTCGTGACGACGAACTGGTTGGTGGGGTTGTTCACCTGGCCGGTCGGCGCTCCGCCGGGGATGCTCACCACCAGCTGGGCCGGTACCAGGGGGCCGCCGTCCTGGTCGCCTGTATAGATGGTGGCGCCGTCGGCGTTGTTGTCCGACACCCACAATGGTCCGCCGCCAGCCAACTCCGACATGCCCCACGGGTTGACCAGGTTGGGATCGGTCTTGCGGGCGACACCGGCAATGTCCGACACGAGATTCGTCTGCCGGTAGATGCCAGGGCCATCGGCGCCGGCAGGCCCGACCGTCCCGACCGCGAACAGACCTCCGATCGTCAGCGCGGCAGCACTGGCCACCGCCGCCGATCGCAATCCGATGGAGCCGCGCCTCGTTTTCTTCCTGCCGTGCTCGACCACGTCCATCCCTCCGTCGATGTGTCGCCGGCCGCGGGTCGGCCGCCGGGTCTTACTACGGCAGAGGTCGGTGAAGAGTTTGGGTCCCAGGAGCCACCGTGTGTTGTCCACACGTGGCTCGATGCATGTCCTGGCCTAGGATCGGGCCGGATGGGCGCCGTTCTTCGTGAGATCATCGTCGACTGCAAGGACCCACGGCGAGTCGCAAACTTCTGGGCCCACGTACTCGGATGGACGGTGCAGGAGGACGACGGGGTGTTATGGATGTCGGAGTCCGGGGCGCCGTACCCCGACCTGCTCCTTGTCTTTGTTCCCGTGCCGGAGCAGAAGAAGGTGAAGAACCGGCTTCATCTCGACGTCAGCCCGGTAGGTTGCGATCGTGACGACGAAGTGGCACGGCTCGTGGCACTGGGAGCCCGGCCCGTCGATGTCGGCCAGGGCGAAGCGCCATGGGTGGTGCTGGCCGATCCCGAGGGGAACGAGTTCTGTGTGCTCGGCCGTCGAATAGACGCCGGCTAGACACTGCGGTGGGCATGTTTCCCACTCCCGTGGGTGCGACCGCGGGAACAACTTTCGGGGTGGGCGCTCGGGGTCTCGATCCCCGGACCCCCGCCTTGTAAGGGCGGTGCTCTTCCAGCTGAGCTAAGCGCCCGGACGGCTCATCGTACGCGCCCGGCCGCCCGGCCGGTGAGGAGCTATGAGCCCACGAGGTCCTCGTCCGACACCACGTCGCACCCGGCCGCTTGCAGGGCCGCGGCGGTGATGCCGAGGCCCGGTCGCAAGGTCCGCGTGAAGGTCCCGTCGTAGACCTCGTGACAGCCGCACGAGGGGGATCGTGCTTTCAGCACGGCCCGGGTGGCGCCCGCTGCTCGCGCCAGGTTTACCGCCTGGGTTGCGCCCCTGACGTAGGCGTCAGTGACATCCGTGCCATCGGCCGTACGGACCCGCTCGTCCGCTTGAAGCTCCGCCGCGGCTCGGGGCGTCGGCAGGCCGCCGGCGACCTCAGGACAGACCGGGATGACGTGTGCCTCGTTGGCGAGCGCTGCGACCGCGGCAGAGGGACTGCCGAGTCCCCGGTGGTTGCAGGCCACCCCGAGCAAGCAGGCGGAGACGATGATCACAGGACGGGCGTCCGACACCGTCTTGAAGCTACTCGCACGGGGTGCTCCTGCCACCCCCGGCTCACGCCGTCACTCACGCCGTCAATTGCACCGGAGGGTTCTTCGGTGGCCGGCCACGCTTGCGCTTTTGGGCCAGGATCTTTCCGTTGAGGAAGAGCTGACCGCCCCACACCCCCCATGGCTCTCGGCGGTCGAGCGCCCCCTGCAGGCAAGGCTCGATCAACGAGCACTTGGTGCAGATGGCCTTGGCCCGTGCGATGTCATCGATCTGCTCGGAGAAGAAGAGCGACGTCATGGTCCCGGCTCCGTCTCGGCAACGAGCATCGGCCCACGACGCCGCGGTTCTGGCCTCCTCAATCAACTCCTCGAACAGCTCGCTGGCGAACATTTCGCCTTTCCCCTCTCGTGTCGGTCCCTCAAATCGGACAAACAAAAAGGCCGCCGGATAATCCGGCGGCCTCTGGGCCTTTCTCGGGACGGCTGCTGGACTTATCCAGTCGACCCTCCCGTCGGACCCGTCGGCCGCACGGCGCCGTCGTTACCCGTGGTGTGCACCTGCACGCGGGATGCGGCGGCAAACCCATACGTCCACGGCTTGGCAATGGCCGAAACGCACGCGGGCGCGCCAACACCAACCATGCCCATGGGCTCGGCGGCGAGTCGGCACGACCTCACAATTGGCGTCTCCTCGGGTGCGCGGACACCAGCCCGCTGCTCAGGGACCTTCCCCGAGTCCTCCCATGCCACCACGTCGACCACATGGCGTCAAGTCTTTTCGGCGTGACCCTTGCCTCACCGCTACCTTGATTCGAGCATGCCGGTCAGAGACGCGACCGCTGGTGACCTCGGGGAAATCTGCGCGCTCATCCGTGAACTGGCTGAATACGAGCGATTGACCGACGAGGTCGCCTTCGACCCGGTCGATATCGGTCGTCACCTGTTCGGCCCGTCTCGGGTGGCGAGCGTCACAATGGCGGAAACGAGTTCCACGACGAAGACCGCGGCCGGATTCGCACTGTGGTATCCGACCTTTTCCACCTTTCTCGGCGTCCCCGGCATATGGCTCGAGGATCTGTTCGTGAGACCGCCCTTCCGCGGCCTCGGTCTGGGAGGCGAACTTCTGGACGACCTCCGACAGAGGACCGAGGGCAGACTCGAGTGGGCGGTCCTCGACTGGAACAAGCCCGCCCTCGGCTTTTACCAGCAACTCGGCGCCAGGCCGGTCGCGGGCTGGACCCGCTACCGGCTGGGTCCCTCCGGGCGGCCATAGCCGGCGGTCACCAGTTCCGCATAGAGCTCGGGCGTGGAGGCGGCAACAGGACTCCTGCGATCGACGTGGCCCATCGTCACCAAATCCCTTCCTCGAGCATCGAAGATGATGGCTCCGGCCTCCCGGCAAATCAGCAACGCAGCGAGGTAGTCCCAGGGAGCGTGGGCGTCGTGAGAGCAATCGACAAAGGCGTCGAGACTTCCGGCCGCGACCGCGCACAGGTCGAGGGCGGCTGCGCCGAGGGCCCGGAACTGCTTCCAACCGAGGTGGCGAGCAGGCAGCCCCGACACGCCCACAATGGCATCCCCCAGACGGGTCGCGTCAGATGGCTGGATGGGCTCGTCATCTCTGCAGGCACCCTCTCCCCGGACCGCCTCGAATCGGGTGCCCGTGACCTGGTTGACGACGACTGCCACGCGCGGCCCTTCGGCATCGACGGCACACAGGCTGGTTGCCCACCACGGAATCTGTCGGGACGCGTTGGTCGATCCGTCAACGGGGTCGAAGGCAACCACGAGTTCACGCTCGGGATGATGGAGGCCTGATTCTTCCGACAGCACGCCGAGTCCGGCCGGCTCGAGGACCTCCAGGCCGACACGGTCGGCAACGAGGTCGCTGCGATATTGCCCGGGGCGCGTGCCCGCTAAGCCCCAGTCCTCGAGGCCGGCGAGGGCATCGCGAATAGCCGTGGCCGCAGCTCGCATGACGGCCAGCAAGGCATCGTCACCCATTGGGGCCGGACGGTAGCCCGTGCTATCTGTCGATGTCACCGGTCACCGGTAGCCTGATGTCCCGTGGCCGTGATCGATGTCGCCGGATATGTGGCCGAGCTCAAGGAGCACGCCGTCGATCACGGCTTTCACGTTCATGACGAGCGCCATTTCGTCGAGACGTATTCCTTGCGCCAGGCGTGGGAGGTCGACCTGCACCCCGAGGAGGGATGCGGGGGACCGCTCGACCTCCATCTCTCCCTTGAGGTCGACCCAAGGGTGTTGCTGGCGTTTGAGGACACTGTGGTCGAGCTCGCTGAGGATACGGAGCCTCCGGACGAGTTCCATTTCCCGCTCACGTTCACGTGGGCCATGCCGCCCTTGCCCCACGGCCCCGACCTGTTGCGGTTGGCAATCGACCTGGCCGGAGTCACCGGGATCGAGCTGCCCGTGGAGGTGTCAGCCATCGATTCCTTCGCATCGGCGACTGATGCGCCTGAGCGGCGGCTGACGGTCGTCGCCCACCAGCAAGTCTCGCTGGCTCGGATTCTCGCGGGCGAGGAACTGCTGTGCGAGGTCTTCGACAAGTGCCTCGCCGTGAGCAGGTTCCTGCTCGACGCCGCCCCCGCCTGGTTGGGCGACTAACCGCCCACCGCCAGCCCGGCCGGCCCGTCCGCGCCGCGCGGTGTCATTCTCCAGGAAAATGGGTGAGGCATCACGAGATGCCGCCGCTCGGCGAGGTGGCGGTGTCGCGGGAAAACACGAACGGCGCAGCCGGTTCAGGCAGGCCGTAGCCATGCCACTTCAGGGGACCTTCGATGTGTTGAGCTTCGCGGAGGTGCTTCATCTCCTCGGCCGCAACCGCATGACAGGTCGATTGCACCTTCGCAGCCGATCGATGGGCGCCAACGTGTACATCGACGACGGCCACCTCGTTGGCGCCGACGTCGGGGAGCACTCAACCAACAGCGCCGCGGATGTCCAGAGCCGGCTGGAAGAGATTTGCTTTGAGCTGCTCGAGGCGGAGCGAGGATCCTTCGAGTTCACACCCGACGCGGTCGGCATGGGACCGGCCATGGTCAACCTCGAAGTCGACGAGGCCCTGGAGGCCGCCCGCCGGCGGCTGGCCGACTGGAGGGAGATCCAGGAGGTCATCCCGTCGCTCGATCTGCACCCACGGGTCGTGGACAGCCTCCCCGCGGAGCAGGTCACGTTGTCGAAAGAACGGTGGCGCATGGTGACCGCCATTGATGGCCGGCGCAGCATTCGAGCCATCGCCCGCAGCGTCGGCTTCACCGAGTACGACACCTGCCGGGCAGTGAAGTCCCTCATGGATGACGGCATCGTCGAACTGGTCGGCCCGCAGCTGGTGACATCGGGTGCCAGCCGTGAGCCCATCCTTCTCGTTGACGAAGAGGTGGAGGCGGGTGGCGGCGAGGAGCAGGCGGCGGAGGAAGACACAGAAGACGATCTGAAGACCTCGGGAGTGGAGGATGCGACCGCCTCGACCGAGCATCCTTCCTCGTACACAAGAACGCCGGCGGTACCGCCACCGAGGCCACAGGACCAGGCAAGGAAAGGCCACTCGGGCATAGTTCGGATCGGAAAGAGACGACGGCCCTCGCCTCCTGGATGAGTCAACCGCCGACGCCGTCCCGGTAGTAGCGCAAGGCTCGAAGGGCGGCATGGTGGCCGCACATCCCGTGCACGCCCGGGCCCGGTGGCGTCGCAGCGGAGCAGAGGTAGACCCCCGGGATCCCGGTCGCGTAGGGGTCCGCCGTG
>JBPYFF010000182.1:0-7279 GCA_051984455.1 Acidimicrobiales bacterium
CTACCGGGCCACGGCCGTGTCCCGAGTCACCGGGAAATGGACACGAAGCAGGAGCAGGAACATTCCGTCGGTCCCGGCCGATTGCGGGAGAACCCGGGCGCCCCGCCCGACACGCTCCCAATGGGGCGGAAGCGCCGGCATGACCGGCCGAGCATCGGGAAAGCTGCCGGCCAGCCACCGGTCGACCGCCGCCGTCTCGGCGAGCGTCAAGGTGCAAACGCTGTAGACCAGCAACCCCCCCGGCTTCACCAGCTGCATGCCCGCATCCAGGAGCCGTCGTTGCAGTGCGACCAGCCGGGGAATGTCGCCGGGCCTGATCCTCCAGCGAGCGTCGGGCCGCCGCCGTAACACTCCGAGACCCGAGCAAGGGGCGTCGATCAACACACGATCAAACGTCCCCGACAAGAACGGTGGCGCGCACGCGTCGGCGGCGATGGTGGCCACGTTGGTCAACGTCAACCGGCCGGCATTTGACGCGATCATCGCCGCCCGGGAAGGATCGACGTCGAGCGCGACCACCAGCGAGGGCCGGCTCTCATTGGCATCGTTCGCCGGCCTTGGGCCTGCCGGCCCGTACGCCATGTAGGTGGCTTTGCCGCCTGGCGCGGCGCAGAGATCGGCTACCCGCTCTCCCGGCTGGACGGCAAGCACCGCCGCCACCTCCTGGCTGGCCTCGTCCTGCACGTAACCGTCAGCGCGGCGTGACGCCGCCGCCGCCTGGTTCATCTGCTCGAGCGCGCCCAGCGCGGCCTCTGCCCCGAGGTCGGTCCGCAGCCGGTCGATTAGCCAGTCGGGATAGCTGAGACGGGTGCCTTCATCGGGCCACGTGACACCCCCCTCGACGTCGCGGGCGATCCGGCGCAAGACCGCGTTGACAAAGCCTCGGCCCGGCCCCATCACCTCCGCCACCGTCGCCGAGACGGCGGCGTGGGCGGGGGTGTCGAGAAACGCCATCTGGTAAGCACCGAGTCGCAGCGCGGCTCGAACCGGCGGGTCGACCCGGCGGTGCACGCGCCGCTCGATGAGCCAGTCACACGCTCTCCGCATCCTCACCGTCCCGTAGACGAGCTCGGTGGTGAAGGCGCGATCTCGCGCCGGCAGACGGCTGTGCTGAAGCAACCCCGGCACCACCGTGTTGGCACCCCCGGACTGGTCGATCTCAACCAGCGCCTTGATGGCGAGCCTGCGTGCGGTTTCGACCCCGCCGCCGGCCGGCTCTTGCCTCGCCTCCAGGTCAGCCATCGGTCACTGGCCGAGCAGTTCGCCAGGAGCCGGACGGGCACCGTTGTGCCACTCCCGGGCCGGCATCGGGAGCTTGGCCTCGGGCTGCACCTGCACCAGCTCGAGGGCGTCCTGCCCGGTGGCGACCGTGAATCCCATGAGTGCACCCGGCTGAGTGGCGTGGCCGGACGGCAGGGCAACGACCCGTGCCCGCAAAACCCGGAACCGCCGTCCCCGAAACGTCGTCCAGGCCCGCCCGAGCCGCACCACCCGATCCAGGTCGGGCGCCGGCCTGGACCAGTCGAGCTGGAGCTCGGCCGGCTCGATCTTGGCCGCGTAGGTGGGCGTTCCTTGCTGCGGCACGGGCGGTGTCAGCCCGTCACGCAGTTGCTGGAGCAGAAGGTCGGTTCCTTCCTCAACCAGGGCGGCCCGAAGCTCGTCCGCCGTCTCCTCCGGCTCGATGGACACCCTGCGGCAGCCGTGGATCGGTCCGGTATCGAGCCCCTCTTCCAGCTCCATCAGGCAAACGCCGGTCTCGGTGTCGCCGGCCAGAATGGCCCGCTCCACCGGCGCGGCCCCACGCCAGCGGGGAAGCAGCGAGAAGTGCAGGTTCACCAGGGGGAGTGCCGCCAGGATGTGGGGCCGGATCAGCCGGCCGAATGCGACCACCACGCCGAGCTCAACCCCGGCGTCGAGGACGTCGTCGATCCGCTCGGTCACCCGCAAGCCCAGCTCCAACGCCGCCACCTTGACCGGGCTCGGTCCTGGCGCCGGCCCCCGTCCTCGCCGCCGGTCGGCACGGGTAACGACCATCTTGATGTCATGGCCGGCGGCATGAAGGGCCCGGAGAGGCGTCACCGCCACGTCCGGCGTCCCGAAAAACGCCAGCGACGTCAGCTTCTTACAGCCCGCGGTGGTCGGCTTTGTTGGCCCGGGCCGTATGGCCACCCGACGGGTCGCCTTCCATCACCCGGCGCCGCAGCTCCCGGAGGGCCGCCTTGCGCTGTTCGGGTTCGAGATATTCAAGCAGCAGCTTGCCGTCCAGGTGATCAAGCTCATGCTGAAAAAGTCGACCAGCGAGCGCGTCGGCCTCGATCGACACCTCGTTTCCGTCGAGGTCGAGCCCGGTCACGTGCACCTCGTTGGGACGGACGATCGGGAAGAACAGGCCCGGCACCGACAGGCAGCCTTCCTCGAACTCCCACTCGCCGCGGGCCTCCGAGATCACCGGGTTGACGAGCACCCTGGCGGTGTCGTCGTCGGGCAGCTGGTAGACGAAGAGCCGCTTCATAACGCCCACCTGCGGCGCGGCCAGCCCGAGCCCGGGTGCGGCCCTCATGGTCTCGACCATGTCCTCGGACAACCGGGCCAGCGAGCCGTCGATGTCGGTCACCGGGGCGGCCTGCTGCTTGAGGACAGGGTCGCCAAATATCCGGATCACGTACGGCGGCATGGGGCCAGGGTATCGGTCGAGCCGCGGGTACCGGCAGGCACGCGGCGCATGGCACCATCGGCCTGTGCCGGATGGCCACTACTTCGATGCTCGTCCTTCCGTCAGGTCGCGACCGGCACGGGTCCGGCTCGCGCTGCCGGACGCAACGGTCTGGCTCCGCACCGACCGGGGCGTGTTCTCGGCCGAGAGGGTGGACGCGGGCACCGAGCTGCTGCTCAAGCTGGCGGCGCCGCCTCCGCCGGAGGGCGACCTGCTGGATCTCGGCTGCGGCTACGGCCCGATCGCGGTCACACTGGCTCGCCGGGCGCCGGGCACCACGGTGTGGGCCGTCGACATCAATGAACGCGCGTTGCAGCTCGTCAGGGAAAACGCTGTCGCCCTCAAGCTGCCCAACATTCGGCCGGCCCGGCCCGATGAGGTTCCGGCCGCGGTTCGGTTCGCCGGGCTCTGGTCAAACCCGCCCATCCGCATCGGCAAAGAGTCTTTGCATGACCTGCTGTCCGGGTGGTTGGAGCGGCTCAGCGCCGACGGCCATGGCTGGCTGGTCGTGCACAAGCACCTCGGTTCGGATTCGCTCGGTGCATGGCTGGCCCAAACCGGCGTCGTTGTGCACCGGCGAGCGTCGAGGCAGGGATACCGGATCCTCGAGGTGAGGTGGCCGTGACGCCGAGGCAGCTCGGCCCGACCGAGCTGAAGCGGTTGCACCGGTCGTGGAACCGCCGGACCAACCAGCGCCTGGCCCTCTTGCTTGACGGTGTCCAGAGCCCGTTCAACGTGGGCGCGATCGTGCGCACCGCCGCGGCCCTGGGCATCGACCACCTCTATCTCGCCGGGTCGACGGCGTCACCCTCGCACGTCAAAGCCGGCAAGACGGCCCTTGGCACCGAGCGGTACCTCTCGTGGACCACGTTCCCCTCCGGGTCTGCGGCCGTCGACGCCGCTCACGACGACGGCTATGCCGTCGTCGGCCTCGAACTGGCCGATGACGCCGTGCCGCTCCACGAGTTGATCCTGGGTGACCGCGACGTCTGCCTGGCGGTCGGGCACGAAGACCATGGCCTGTCATCGGCGACCCTCGGCCGGTGCGAACAGGTGACGTTCATTCCTCAAATCGGGAGGGTCGGCTCGCTCAACGTCGCCACCGCGGCCGGCATCGCCATCTATGAGCTGAGGCGGCGAGCCTGGACGGCACTGACTTAATGGGGATCTTGGCCTAAAACCGCAACGGATCGACCTCGACGCGCAGCCGGCCGCCTGGGCGCGGGACGGAGGCAAGCGCGTCCAGCAATGTCTGATGGTCGGGCGCCTTCACGAGCCACCGACCGCTCGCCGGGCCGGCCACCTCGACGCCATCGAGGGCGGCTATGAAGGTCGGCGCGGCCGGGCCGGATACCAGCGCCACCGCGGTGCAGGGCGGAAGGCGCAACGTTCTGCGAATCTCGGCCTCCCGTGCGGCCAGCCGGCCCGGGTCAGCCAGGAGGGCGGCCTGTACCACATCGTGGTGCGGGACTCTGGTCTGGATCAGGACCCGCCCGTGCCTCTCCCGCCCTCCGACCAGCCGGGCTGCCCGGGAGAGCAGCGCCAGCGCTTCCTCACCGGCGCGAAAGCGGGCGGCGAGGAGCTCCTGGTCGAAATCCAGGAAGGCGACGGCGTCGGCCTGGGTGAGCCGGTACAGGATCGCTTCGGTGCCGACCAGCACGGGCGCGTCGGGCCGCCGGGACGTCTCGGCCGTGACCTCGCCGACCGGCCGTCCGGCCAGGGCCTCGAGCTCCTCCCTGGCCCGGCTGACGCCGATGCGGAGCAGCCTCAGCCGGGTTGACCCGCAGGCGAGACAGACGGCCGGGCGGGTCGCCCCGCACTGGGTGCAGGTCAACTGCCCGGTCGGCGGAAGCACGACCGCCCCGCCGCACACCTCGCACCGGGCCAGCTCGCCGCAGCCGGTGCAGGCCAGCAGCCGGGCCCGGCCCTTGCGGTTCAACACGCAGACGACCCGCCCGGACGTGCGGAGCAGGTTGACCAGGCGCCCCGAGTACAGCCCGGTGCGAGGGTCGTCCCGGCGCCGGTCCACGACCTCGAGCGCGGCCCATCCCCGCCGCTCGACCGAGCGGCTGGGCGCCGTCAAGCATCCCCACGCCAGGAGCTCCACGGTGGGGCAGGGAGAAGCCACGATGCACGGGATGCCGGCCCGGGCGGCCCGTTCCGCCGCCACGACCCACCCGTTCCAGGTGGGCGCCTGCTCCTGCTGAAGCCGCTCGTCATGGCCGTCCAGGACGACGATGGCGGCGACATCGGGACACGGTGCCCACGCGGCCGCGCGCGTCCCGAGCACAACCTGGACGCCCGCTGCCGCCTGGGCCCAGTCCCTCGGCACCACCGCCACCGGGACGCCCGCCGCACGCAGTCTCTCCGCCAGGGCCGCCACAGCCGCGATCGCCGGCAGGATCACCAGCGCCGGCCCCCGCCCGGCTGCCGCCAGCACGACGGGGAGCAACTCCTCCGCCGGGGGGAGCCGCAACACCAGCCGGCGCCCTTCCGCCGCCAGCGCCTGGTCGAGGACCTGGCGGCTGCCGCCTGCCGGCGGCGCACCCAGCGCCGGCGCCGGTAGGGCCGCGACACGGGTTTCCGGGGATGCGGTCCGCAAGAAGGCGGAGCGGCGACCGGCCCAGCGCCATGACGCCCACCGGGACAGTTCGACCACGTCGCTCGGCGGCCCCCAGCCGGTGACCCGGCTGAGGCTACGCAGGTTGATCCCTGCCCTGGGCGGAACCCCATCCCGCACGACCCAGCCCCCCACGCGCCGGCCATGCAGCTCGACCCGAACGATGGTGCCCACCCGCACCCGCCCGGCGAGGTGGTCGGGGACCAGATAGTCGAACTCCTTGTTGATGGCAGGCACGTCCGGGACGACGCTCACGACACGCGAGACCGGAGCTGGCCCTGCCCGGGGGTCAGCCAAGCGGCTCCCCCCTTTTTCTGCTAGAAGCCGATCTCCCGCTTGAAGTCGTCCAGCCGGCTGGTGTGCTCCCAGGTGAACTCCTTCTCGTTCCGTCCGAAGTGGCCGTACGCCGCCGTCCGGCGATAGATCGGCCGGCGCAGGTCGAGGTCGCGGATGATGGCGGCCGGCCGGAGATCGAAGACGGTGTCGATCGCGGCCCGGATCCTGGCCAGGTCAACCGTCTCGGTCCCGAACGTCTCGACCATGATGGAGACGGGCCGGGCGACGCCGATGGCGTAGGCAACCTGGATCTCGCATCGGGCCGCGGCTCCGGAGGCGACGACATGCTTGGCAACCCAGCGAGCCGCATAGGTCGCAGACCGGTCGACCTTCGAGGGGTCCTTGCCGGAAAAGGCACCGCCACCATGACGAGCGGCTCCGCCGTAGGTGTCGACGATGATCTTGCGGCCGGTGAGCCCGGTGTCGGCATGCGGCCCGCCAAGCTCGAACTTCCCGGTGGGATTGGCGAGGATGTCGTAGCGGTCGTCGACGAACTGCGGCGGGATCAGCGGCGCGATGACGTGATCCCGCAGATCCGGCTTCAACAGGGTCTCGAGATCGATGTCCGGACCGTGCTGGGTCGAGATGAGCACCGTCTTCAACCGGACGGGGCGGCCGTCTTCGTACTGGACGGTGACTTGCGTCTTGCCGTCCGGCCTGAGATACGGCAACACGCCCGCCTTTCGAACCTGGGACAGCCGTTGCGACAACCGGTGTGCCAGCCAGATCGGTAGCGGCATGAGGTCGTCGGTCTCATCGCAGGCGTATCCGAACATCATTCCCTGATCGCCCGCGCCCTGGGCGTTGAGGACGTCCTCACCGCTCGTGCCCGACCTGACCTCGAGGGCGGTGTCGACCCCCTGGGCGATGTCGGGCGACTGACTGTCGATCGACACCGTCACGCCGCACGTGTGACCATCGAAGCCGTAGGCAGAGCGGTCGTACCCGATCCCGCACACCACGTCCCGCACCAACTTGGGTATCTCGATGTAGGCCGAGGTGCTGATCTCGCCCGCGACCACGACCAGCCCGGTCGTGAGCAGGGTCTCGCAGGCGACCCTTCCGTCTGGGTCCTCGGCGAGGATGGCGTCCAGAATGGCGTCGGAGATCTGGTCGGCCATCTTGTCAGGGTGACCCTCGGTCACCGACTCGGACGTGAAGGTCCAGCTGGTCACAGTTGCTCCTCAGGGTGAATAGCGAGGCGGCGGGCCGCGACCGCGTCCAGGACGGAACGGGCGACCGCTCGCTTGGGCGAAAGGGGAATGTCAACGACGGTGCCGTCGGCCCCGACGATGACAGCAGCGTTGGTGTCGTGCTCAAAGCCGGCACGCGGCGCCGACACATCGTTGGCGACGACCAGGTCGAGGTTCTTGGCCCGCAGCTTTTCGCGGGCGGAGGCGACCAGATCGGAACCATGCGCCGTCTCGGCCGCGAAGCCAACCAGCAGCTGATCAGGCCGCTTGACGTGTCCAAGACCAACCAGGATGTCGGGGGTCGGCTCAAGCAGGAGCTCTGGCACCCCGTCGGACTTCTTCAGCTTGTGCTCGGCGCTGGCCTTCGGCCGGAAGTCCGCTACCGCGGCCGCCATGATCACCACGTCGGCCGCCCCG
>JBPYFF010000183.1:0-2330 GCA_051984455.1 Acidimicrobiales bacterium
GCTCCCAGGAGGAGACAGACATGACCCACGGAACCGTGAAGTGGTTCAACTCGGAAAAGGGCTTCGGCTTCATCGCCCCCGACGAGGGCGGGCCGGACGTGTTCGTGCACTACTCGGCCATTGACGCGCCCGGTTTCCGCAGCTTGGACGATGACCAGCAGGTGGTCTACGAATCCAGCCAGGGCGCCAAGGGCCTGCAGGCCGACGTCGTGCGTGCGGTCTGACGACCGCGCTGTGCTTTGCCGGTGGCTTCCCACCCGGGCGGGTGGGAAGCCACCGGCGTTTCCGGCCCAGGCAGCAGGCCTGTCTGGCCGACACCCCCACGAGAGCATCCGCCCCGAATTTCAGCTCCGAACCGAGGCTGGATCGCAGGCGGGGATAGGAAAAGCACTGTATGAGCACCTCAACACCGGTCCGCCCCGCGCGGCGGCAACACCGCTGCGATCCGGTCACCGACCGGCCCTTGCGTCCGGTACCGGCCCAGTTGGTCGAACCCGCACAGACCCGGGCACTCCCGGAACAGCATCAGCCGATCGCTGATCACAGCGTGGCGTTGCACGTGGTGTACCGGTGCGAGCCGGATGGCGGCTGGCGGGGCCGGGTGGTCGCCGACGATGCCACGGTGGAGGCCGACTCGCTGCCGGCGGCCCGCCACCAGTTGTGGGATGTGCTCACGCATCGGGTGGAGGCGTGGCCGTTCGACGCGGTGGTCGAGCACGCCGAGCACGCCGTCGGCGACGGGCTGTGGGTGCGCGAGGCCCTCGACGAGCGCGCCCCGCGGCGCGCCCGCACGGCACGAGTGCTCTACGAAACATTGGGCGACCACCAGGTGCGCGCCGAACTGGCTGGCCTGCCCCCGGCGGCCGACGACGGGGTGACCGTCGTGGCCTGCGTACCCGGCGATGCGCTGCGATGGGTCGCCGAACAGTACGACGAAGCCGGCGCCATGGTGGTGGCCACGGCGATCGCCAATCACCAGGTGTGGTGGAACACGCTGGTCGAGCCCACCGTCGCCGAGGCCCACGGGCAGACGCCCGCGCTGAGCCTGACCGACCTCGGCCTACTCCACCGCGAAGCCGCCGTCGACGAATGGATGGCCCACAGCGTCTGCGGACAACTGGCGACCCTCGCCCGGCTGCCGGCCCCCAGCGCCTGCCCCGACCTGGTCGCTTAAACCATGCCTCTACCGCCGAGAAGGGACGAGCGCTGATGACCGTGCCCGATCCCGAGGAACTGCCCGTGGATCCCGACGCCGAGGCCGCCGACAGCCTCCCGGGCCAGGTCGACGACGTCGCCGACGCTGACCCCGGCGACGTGGCCGATCAACGCCGCAGCGTGCCACCACGCGAGTACGGCGACCGGGGCTGACCGTCGATGGACCCATCCACCCTGCACAGACAAGGAACACAGCCGTGGTGCAACACCCATCCATTCCCGTGACCGAACTCCTGGACCGACTGGTCGCGTTTGAGTACCAAGCCGAACAGAACGTCGCGCGAGCGGGCGAGCTGGCCGTTGACAGCCATGGGCAATGCCGATTCTCCGAAGGCGAACTCACCGCGGTGCAAGGAATCCAAAACATCATCCGCGAGATGGCCGGCTTGCCCGTCGAAGGCCACCTCGTGTGACGTCTCCTGTCGCTGACCGCGCTCGACGACGCTTACGGATCTTGAGGCATGGAGGCCCTCTGGCAGTGATGGTCAAGGGGCTCACCTGGTTGGCCAGCGACGAGAACCGTGTGTCTGCGGTGTGGACGACGTAACCCTGGAGTTGCCGTGAGGACTCGCAAGTCTCGGCAGGACATGACGAACGAACCGGAATGCAAGGATTGCAGCAGCGCCGAACGGCGGATTCACGCGGTGATCGCAACGCTGCTGTTGCGGAGGTTACTCGGACCGGTGGCTCGTGACGCACGGGGTCGGTGACGGTGGACAGCCGTTAGCCGGCCATGAGGAGGTCACCGATAACCTCGGCAGGTTTGGCGTAGTCGAGGCGTTTGGGGGCCGGTCGTTGAGCTCGGCGGCCACGAGGTCGAGGTCAGTCTCGCTGTGCACTGACAGGTCGCTGCCCTTCGGTGCCTCTGTGTTTGTCAAGTCGGGCTGGCTGGGGTTGTAGGCTCGTTGTCGGCAGGTCCGGGAAGTGACTGATCCGAAGAGCTGGTGGTCGGGGTTGAGCCAGCCGCGCTGGATGTCAGAGTCGCCCCCGAGTGTCCTCCCGGGCCTGCCTTTTGTCTGTCTGCGTCGTGGATTAGCCGTCGATATACGAGGTCGGAGAGCCGCCGTTTGAGGCACCGCATGGCGTCGTTGTGACGTTTGTCTTCGGATCGTTTC
>JBPYFF010000184.1:0-5011 GCA_051984455.1 Acidimicrobiales bacterium
CCAGGTACACATCGCTGGCCTCATCGCGGACGGTGAACCAGTTCCCGGGGAAGTCGGCCAGCCCAGCTTCTGTCCGTGACAGTTGCTGCCTGACTACCTTTCAGGCCCCTGGGTCGAGATCGTCGCACCCGAATGGAACGATTGTCCGCTGTGACTACCTTCCCGCAGGCTGGCCCCGCCAACGGTCCCTCCGTGCAGTTACGGAACAGAGACCACCCCTATCAAGATACAGACCGCATAACGACGTGAACCTCGCCGTCGTGTCTGGGCCTCCCACCTAGGGCCCGGCAGCTGCTCGGAGAGCGTCGCCGTTCTGCGTGCCTGTCCTGCGGCACCTGCCGACCCAAACGTTGGGCCGTGAGGAACCGGGGGCAGGCGGTGGATAGTAGAACGGGGCCGGCTGCGTGGAACCTTGGAGGTGCGGGCGGGACCGTTTGGTCCTCCGCAAGGTGATCACGCTCGAATCTGAACTCCGAGGCTGCGCTCGAAGTAGGCGACGCTGGCTTTCTCGTATGCCTCGGGCCACGGGGCACCGGTTTCTTCCGCGAGCCTGCGGGCTCTCGGCAGGAAGATGCGGGCAAGGGCAAGATAGCCGTCGATGGCCGAGTCGACGGTCGGTTCCAGCGGTGGCAGGGATGCCAGCAGGGCGTTCTGCTCGTCCGTCAGATAGCCGCGTAGCTGCTTGGTAAACGGGAATGGATTTCCGGCGCTGTGTTCGCGGGTACTGCGCCAGCCCTGCTCAGCTAGAAGGAGTCCCACCAGGGCCACGTCGCGGACCATCATCACGCCGTTGGTGGCCGGGATTGGTTCGTTCCGCCCGACCACGCTGACCATGTTCCCCAGCATGTACAAGAACATGTCGACTGCTGCCCCGGGGAAGAACGGCGCCCCCTGGCGGTCAGATCGCGGCACTGGACGGTCAGGCAGCAGAGCCGCTTTATCGACAAGGGGTGACATCCCTTCTATTTTCATGGGGTCGAGCTCAGAGCGGGTGTGAAATACCACGTCGAAATGCAGCCAGTCCGGCGTGATACACACCCCCCCGACGGCGAACTGGAAGGGCTTGATGTTGGCCAGCGGAGCCAGTCGGCCGGCTAGCTCGGACCACGAGCTCTTGATGTCGTCTGCGGCTTGATCGGTGATGATTACTTGCAGGTCCACGTCGCTCCATGCGTCGGCCGTGCCGATGGCGAATCCGCCGACCAGGTAAGCGGCAAGAACCCTCTCGTCGTCGGCAAGGACCTCCCTGGCTCGCGTGATGAAGGCCTCTTGCGGGGCGATGGTCGCGGCCTTGACGCCTCCGAGGCCATAACGGCTCGATGTCTCCGTCTCCGTCACAGATCCAGCCATAGTCGTGATGACACAACGACCAAGAAGGGAAAAGCAAATCGAACCCGTCCCGGGTGTCTGGACGAAAGGCGTCACGCCAAGGCCAGACCGCTTGACTGGGGCGACAGGTAAGAGGTCTTGACAACTTCCTGATACGCCGTACACTTGTCCGTACAGGAGGAACTTATGCCGACGAAGGATCACCGACGGGAACTGCGGCTGTCATCGAGCGATGATGACCTGATCACGGAAGCCGCTGGGCTGCTCGGGTTGTCCGTGTCGGAGTTCCTCCTTGGCCGCGCGGTCGCTGACGCGGAAGCCGTCGTCGACGCGCACCGATCAATACGCTTGCGGCCAGACTCCTACGACCGCTTCTTGGCCGCACTCGATGCTCCGCCCAAGCCCGTCACCAAGCTGGTGAATCAGATCCGGAAGAGCCGAGCACTCAAGCACGCCGACTGATGCACATAGCGCGTCTCAGCGAAGAACACGACCTTGGTCGCTTCAGCTGCCGGAACAAGGCGCTCGATGACTGGCTGCGTGTGCACGCTGCCGAGAATCAGCGTCGCAACCTGTCCCGGACCTTCGTACTCGTCGACGACGGCGGGGCGGTCATCGGCTACTACGCCCTGACCATGGGCGGCGTGATCAAAGACGATTTGCCCCGTCGCCTAGGTCGAGGACTTCCTGCCTACCAGATCGGCATGGTCCTGCTCGCTCGCCTGGCCATCGATTCCGGCCACCAGGGCGAGGGGCTTGGTCGTGATCTTGTCGTCGACGCCATTGCACATGCGGCCGCCGCGGGCCAGCACGCAGCGGCCAGGTTCATCGCGGTGGACCCAATCGACGAAGCGGCCAGACGCTTCTACAGCCGCTTCGGCTTCACAAATATCGGCGGGGACCCGCACAGCCGCATGTACATCAGAATTGACGAGGCCCTGGCGTCCTTCGAAGAGGCCAGAAACGACGACTGACCCATCCCGAATCGAGGAGGTCTGACGCCGCGATCGGTTGAACGGCCTCGAAGCAGGAGCGTGCGGCCTTCGCAAGGATTGGCCGCTTTCCCTCTGGTCGCGTCTGGTCCGATTAGATCCGTCATCCTGGTTTATGCTCTTCGGGGCCCGGCCTGGTCACCTCGCCGGGCCTTCGGGATGGGTGGGCGTGGCAGTTGATTACTGATCCTGGGCAGACCGGCCGGGTTCTTCCCCCAGCGGTTGGCGGCTCGGATAGGAGGAGGGCGCTTTTCCCTTACGCGCTCGGAGCGTTGGGTGTGGCGGCTCTCTTCTTCTTCATCACCGGGGTTTACGGACATCCCGTCCTGCCGATAGACGACGGCTACACGACCGTGCATGACGCCCAGGTCCTGATGCTCCATGGAGGACACGACCCGAACTACGTCGGTATCTCGCCATTGAATGGCGAGACCAGCCTTGTGCATCTCGCGCTGGTCGCTCTGCTCGTGCCAATGGGGGGCGAGTGGGCCTCGTACCTCGTGTCCTGGCTGGCAATCCTCGCCTACGTGCTGGGTGTGATCCGACTGGCACGACTGTTCAAGGTCAGCCGGGTAGCGATGATGCTGACAGTGGCAGTGGCGGTGACGACAGGCGTGATGGGCTACCAGTTGTTGAACGGGCTCGAAACCGGGCTGGCGATGGCCACCGGGGTATGGTTGCTGGCCCTGGCGATGGAGCGAGAGCACCTCGTCTGGTTCGGCCTGCTGTGTGGTCTCGCCCCGTTCGTCCGACCTGAGCTCGGTCTACTGGCACTTTTGCTCATCGGCGTGGTCGGGTGGCAGTTGGTTCGAGCGCAGGAGCCCCGCCGCTTGTATGGGTTGCTCCTTGCGGCGGTGGCCGGAGCGGCTCCCTGGGTTCTCTGGTCGGCCATCGCTACTGGCCGTCTGCTCCCGACCACGGTTTCAGCCAAGGCGGCATGGTTCGCCGAGCAGGGGTTACCGAGGTCCACCAAGCTCCACTACACCCGGCTCGCCGTGAGTCGTTTCGCTGGCCAAGTCGGCCCGCTGTTGCTGGTCGTACCTGCTCTCGCGGCGTTCGCCCTGGGTCGAGTCGCCCTGTTGTTCGCGCTTGGATTCTACGCCGTCTACTTCTACCGCTACTCCAGTGAGTTGAACTTCTACTTCGACCGCTACCAGTACATTCTCATCCCGGCACTCCTGCTGGCGCTGTTGTGGATCGCCGCCCGGTCAAAAGTGGCGTGGCGGCGGGCTGGGGTCGGGTTAGCGGTTGCGTCGCTGTTGTTCGCCCTTGTCACCTTCTCGGGGCACTGGGGCGAATGGACCGGGTCCCGCAACTTCACGACCGCCCAACTTCGCTCGGTGGCTCAATGGGCCAACACCCACATCCCGACCAGGTCGGTGGTCATGATCCACGACGCCGGCTACATCGCTTACGGCACTGACCTCCATCTGGTGGACTTCGTCGGCCTCAAGACTCCGCTCGCAGTGAAGCTGAACCAGCACAACATTGCCGCCGAGACCGACTGGATTGGTCGCGCCAAGGCATTGAGCGGCCTGGCCCAGGCGAGGCACCCGGAGTACCTGATCCTTCTGAAGGAGTGGGACTATGACTTCGGGATCACTCGGGCGTTTCAGACCGAGGGGTGGCGGCTGACACTGCGGCGCAACGTCGCCCACGTAAACGGGTACGACGTCTACGCGCTGACGCCGCCAATTCAGTGGCCTCCGTCGTGACCCCGGGCAAACCCACGGCCGAGCACGCACACACTTCCCGCGCGTCACGTGGGCGTGGCCCCGCGGGGGATCAGGGTCAGGGGATAAACCGGGTGCTGGTCAGGGTCAGAAACAACAGGGCACCGAGGGCAACAGCTGAACTGGCCACCAGGATCGAATAGACGGTGTCCTTCAACCAGTACCCAAACACGAGGACAAGCGGAAACGCCGTCTCGATCAGCCGAGGCCGTAAGCCCACGATCCGCGAGCTGGCGGCGATGCCGACCACGATGATCGAGTAGACCACGAGGGTCGCCGGTGGCTTCGCCTTGAGCAGCAACACCAGGGCTCCGATACAGAACAGGGCACCGACGACCGGGAGGACATGCGGCAGGCGCCGGCCTTGGTGGGTCACCTCATGGAGAAAGAAGCGCGTCACGAGGGTGAGGGGATCGAAGCTGTCGTCCCACGCCTTTTCGGCCTGAGTCCAGATGAACGGATTGCCGGTGTGGGCCCACAGATAGCCCATCCAGCTGAGGATGCCAAGGGGTGCCAGCAGTGGCGCGAGGAGCGGCCGCCACTGCCACTGCCGTTCTGACCGCAAAACGCTGATCGCCTCCCACAGACAGCACGCGAGGAGGGCAATGCCCACCGGCCGCACCGCCGTCCCGATCGCGGCCGACAGCCCGGCCACGACCCACCACCGCCGTCGGAGGGCCAGCAGGCAGGCGGCGGCGGCGGCCAGCAGCATCGGCTCGGAGTAGATGAGGGAGAAGGCGATGGCACCGGGACAGAAGAGGAACAGCAGCAAGCCTCGGTCGGCCACCGGTTCGCCCCAGATCTCCCGGGCCAACTGCCACAGCAAGACGGCCATGGCGATCTGGCTCAGAAGGGCGACCAGCGCCCCAGCGAAGATCCAGCCGGCGCCCAAGGCGGCGACGGCCCGGATGGCCAACGGGAAGGCAGGGAAGAAGGCGAGGGTGCTGAAGGCCGGGA
>JBPYFF010000185.1:0-2885 GCA_051984455.1 Acidimicrobiales bacterium
CGCCTTTGTCCGTCAAGTCGTACTGATCGCCCCATCCAACGTCAAGCCCCAGCGTGCCAGTCGGAGAGTCACAGTTCCCGCCGGTGTAGTGCTCCGTCGGCGGTGTGGCCGGCAGTTGTTGAACGAACGCGTCCTCGGTCATGCAGAAGTCGACTTTCGGGCTGGTCGCCACCAGGTTTCCGAGGCCTCCTGTCGACAGCGCGGAGTACAACTGGAAGGTTGTGAGCGGAAACCGGTAATCCGACGGTGGGTCCCATACCATCGGCTTGACAATCGGCACGGTCTGGACCAATTGCCCTGTCGAGTCATAGAGGGCCTGATAGCCCTGCGACATTCCGGTCGACGCGTCGTACGACGGGCGGATCTCGAGTGGACCCGCTCCTGAGTTCCACGTGATGTGCGTGAACTGCAACCACTTGGTGGATCCCGTCAGCCCGATCGAGATCGCCGACGTCGGCACCTGTACCTGCAAGTCGGGATATGCGATTGCCGGCGCGGCGACCGCGGGCTGCGACACAACTCCAGCCAACCCCGCAGCCATCAACAGCACGCCAAGAACCGCTCGCCTGCGAGTTGCGCCCCTCCCCATCGTGGGTGGGATGCTAAGCACGGTCAGCGTTCGGTCACAAGTACGGGCCAAGAAGGCTGGCGAAATGGCTAAATACGCCAGGGAGACCCGTGGCCTCAGTTTTCGCCGCCCGAGCAACAGGTCTTCCGGGTCCAGAACACATGTTCGACTAGGATCATACGCATCGCCTCTCGGCACGACGGGATGGCGTCGGTGTCAGGCGACAGCCTGCGAAAAACCCGAGTAAGACTGCTGGCGGCTATGGACCGTCCCCAGACCAGATACGTGGACGTGGGCGGGGCCGAGGTCGTCTACCAGATCGTGGGGCAGGGACCGCCGGATGTGGTCTATGTCTCTGGCTTTGCCAACGTGGACCTGCGGTGGGATAACCGGCTGTGGGCGGCGTTCCTGGAGCGGCTCGCCTCATTCAGCCGGTTGATCCTCTTCGACCGCCGGGGCACAGGAGCATCCGACGCCGTCCCCGGCCATGCCATACCGACCTGGGAGGAGTGGGCCGACGACGTGCGAGCGGTGCTCGACGCCGCCCGGTCGGAGCGAGCGGTGGTGTTCGCCGAGACCGACAGCGGACCCACCGGCCTGTTGTTCACCGCCACGCACCCTGAACGGGTCAGTGCGTTGATCCTGGCTAACACCACCGCCCGCCGCCTGAGGGCAGACGACTATCCGGTCGGCTTGACACAAGAGGCAGCCGACGAGCAGGTGGAGATGTACCGGGCCCACTGGGGAACGCCCGACCTGGTGACAAGGGCCTGGCCGAGTCAGGCCGATGACCCCGAGTTCGTGGAGTGGCTGGCCAAGCTGCAGAGGGCCGTGGCCACTCCCATGAATGCGGCGGCTCGGATCCGCTACATGATCGAGAGCCTGGACGCCAGGGACGCCTTGTCGCTCATCCGCGTGCCCACGCTCGTTCTCCACGCCAAGGACAACCTGGTCTATTCCACCGAGGAGGGCCGCTACCTGGCCGACCACATCGCCGGGGCGAGGTTCGTGGAGTTGCCCGGAGGTGACATGGCCGTCGTGTTCTCGGCTCTGGCGCTCGAGGAGATCAGCGAGTTCTTGACCGGGGAGCGCCCTCCAGTGGAGGTAGACCGCATCCTCACGACGGTGCTCTTCACCGACATCGTGGCATCCACCGAGCGGGCCGCATCGGTGGGCGACCAACGATGGAGTGAGTTGTTGAGCGCCCATCGCCAGGCCGTACGCTCCGAGCTTCGTCACTTTCGAGGGCAGGAAATCGACACGGCGGGCGACGGTTTCCTGGCCACTTTCGACGGGCCGGCCCGGGCGATCAGGTGCGCCTGCGCGATCCGGGATCGGGTGGAAGCCTTGGGGTTGCAGATCAGAGCGGGGCTGCATACCGGCGAGGTGGAGCTTTCCGATGAAGGTCCCCGCGGTCTGGCCGTTCATATCGGCGCGAGGATCGGTGCCCTCGCCGGCCCGGGCGAGGTGCTCATCTCGCGTACCGTCGCCGACCTCGTGGTGGGATCAGGGATCAAGCTCTCAGACAGGGGTGAACACAAGTTGAAGGGCGTCCCCGGCCGTTGGCGGTTGTTTGCGGTTTCCACGTGACCGACTCGCCCCCCCGCTCGACATGGTGTTCGCGTATGCCCCGATTTCAACCGACCTCCGTCGGCTCTTGATCCGTCAAGTCCAGATGCCCAAGCCCACGGATCTGCGGTGCGGTCAGGGCCGAGATTCTCCCTGATGCCGGTCAAACCGGCCACTCAGACAACGCCAACACGCCGAGCGCCGATCCCGCGCTCGTACCGCAACATGACGACCCCGTTGCCGAAGGTGTGGGTCTCGATCAGCCGCAACGGGACCTTTGCATCCGACGGCCGGAGCATCGGCGTGCCTCGCCCGATCACCACGGGGTGGACGTAGAGCCGGTACTCGTCGATCAGGTCGTGGCGGGCGAACTCCGCTCCCAGGTCCGAGCCGCCGACGACCAGGTCTCCACCCGGCTGTGCCTTGAGGGTGAGCACCTCGTCCGGCACGACCTCGTGGACGATCGTCGCGTTCCAGCCGGCCCGCTCCAGGGTGCGCGAGTAGACGACCTTCGGCATTTCCCGCCAGATCTGCGCGAACTCGACGACCGTCGGTGTGGCGACCGGGTCCTGGTCGGCGGTCGGCCAGAACTCGGCCATCAGCTCGTAGGTGACCCGCCCTTCGAGGAAGCCGCCGGCGCGGCCCAGCCAGCCGTTCATGTGGCGATGGAGCTCGTCGTCGACCATGTGCCAGTCGATCTCGCGGTTGGGCCCTTCCATGTAGCCGTCGACCGACACCGACATAATCC
>JBPYFF010000186.1:0-4318 GCA_051984455.1 Acidimicrobiales bacterium
CGTCCACCAATACCTTGGACCGAAGGAACAGTGATTCGCGTCCCTCCGCAGTCCATCGAAAACCGAGCGCCTGATGGATATCGCCGAAGCGCGAGACGGCGCCGCCGAGGTAATGAATGCGCGGTGACGCCACTGCGATCTCGTAGGCCAGCCGGATACTCTGCGCCGTTTCGAGAATCGGATAGAGGCTGGTCGAGCCGAGCGGCAGCTCTAATTCGCCCTCCATGCACGTGAGCAGTCCGTCCGCCCGGTACACGTCCTCGGGCCCCTGGACCTTGGGCAGCAGTACTCCCGTGAGCTGCGGTCCCATGACCGCCCGCAAGTCCTTGAGCGTCTGGCCGGTACTGGGCGGCTGGACGCGAGCAAACCACCTGGGTCTATCTCGATCGCCGCGCCGGCTCTGGAAGAACGTGCGCACGGCTGAACGGGCTCGCTCCCGGGCTGCCTCGGGAAAAGGCGTCCGGGGTTCCTCGAGGTCCACGACGACCGCATCAGCTCCCTGTTCGGCCGCGTGCCTCACGCTGTCGTCGTCGCTGCCCGGGACGAACAGCAGCGACCGAATCGGTGTCGGATGGGGCTCAGCCATGGCATCATCCTCGGACGGTCGAGCCAACAAGAGTGTCAGCAGCAGCCTGAAACGTGGCCCGGTAGCTTAGAAAAGATGAATCGCACGGCTGCGGACCTTCGGCGTCATCTTGACCACCCGGTCATCGACGCTGACGGGCACTTCCTTGAGTTCATGCCCCTGGTCGATGACGACGTGGTCGCCGAGCTTGAGACGGTCGGTGGTCCCGAGCTGCGCGACCGTTATCGCAACGGGGCCCTCCGCCTGCTCGACACGGCCGTCTTCGAGGCCGACCGCAGTCGCTCCGACGTGCTCACGTCGTGGCAGGCGATGCCGTCGTGGTGGGGCAATCCGGTTGCGAGCGGGAGGGACCGGGCGACCGCACAGCTCCCTGGGCTGATGTACGAACGCCTCGACGAGCTGGGCGTCGACGTCATGCTCATTTACCCATCCTGGACATTGGGCTTTCTGGTGTCCGCTGACGATGAGCTCCGGGCACCGGCCTGCCGGGCGGTGAACCGCCACACCGCAGCCTTGTTTGCTCCGTATCGTGATCGTCTGCGCCCAGCGGCGATCATTCCCATGCACACCCCGGAAGAGGCGGTTGCCGAGATCGAGCATGCGGTCGGCGAGCTCAACTTTACATTGGTACTGCTGGCCGGATACGCCCGGCGATATCTGCCGAACGGTGGGGCAAGTCGCCTGGACGTCTTCGGACTGGATAGCGCCGCCGACTATGACCCGGTTTGGGCCACGTGTGACCGTCTCCAGGTCGCACCGGTCTTCCACAGTTCCTTGCAGTCCGTCCACCCGGCCCGAGCCATTTCCAACTACGTCTTCAACCATATCGGTGGCATCGCGGGGGCCCACGAGGCCCTTTGTAAGGCCCTCTTTCTGGGAGGGGTCTACCGGCGGTTTCCGAGGTTGCGATTCGGCTACCTCGAGGGTGGTGTCATGTGGGGAGCCAGCCTCCTGGCCGACCTGGTCGGCCACTGGACGAAGCGTGGCGCCCACGCCATCTGTGACCTGGACCCATCCCGACTCGACGTCGCGGCGGTGATGTCGCTCGTCGAGAAGCACGGGACCCCGGACGTGATGGACAACGCCAGCCGCATCGCGGAGTGGCTGGCTCGCCGCCCCGACAGACCGGCGCAGGTCGATGAGTTCGCCGCCGCCGGAGTGGCCACTGCACAAGAGATCATCACGACGTTCGCGGAGCACTCGTTCTTCGGCTGCGAGGCGGACGACCCCTTGATGCCGTTCGCGTTCCGGTTGCACATCGCCGGGGATCCGGTGGGGTTACGACCGATGCTGGGCACGGACGTGTCGCACTGGGACGCACCCGTAATGAATATGGTGTTACCCGAAGCGTACGAGGCGGTGGACGACGGTCGGGTCAGTCGTGACGAGTTCGAGGCCTTCGCCTTCTCTCATGCCGTTTGGCTCCATGGCGGGATGAACCCGTCCTTCTTCGTGGGCACGCCCTGCGAGCGTGAGGCCGCTGACGTACTGCGGAGCGGACCAGCGTGATCCTGGTGGCGTTCTCGTCCACACGCCTGCCTGGAGGTCCGCCCCGTCGGGAGGACCTAGCCCGCCTCAGCGTCCCACGGGCTGACCGTCACGAGCCACGGTGTACTGGCGCCCGGGGTGGTTGCAGGGCTCGCGACTGGTCGGGTCACCCCGGGCCGGGTCGCCGCGCAGGGCCTGGGCACCGGTTGGCGCGTACTGGAGGATGTAGGTCTTGCGGACGTCGCTGGTGGTGTTGGGCCCGGTGAGGTGCGGGGTCAGGGAGGAAAAAAGGACGGCCCCCCCGGCGGAGACTGGGGCCGGGACCGGTCTGACCCCGTCTGGTGGCTCGGTGAAGCACTCATAGCCGAGGGGCTCAACGAAGTGGTGGGCCAGGGTGCCGAGCCGATGCAGCCCAGGCGCAACCCAGGGGCAACCGTTGTCCACCGTGGCGTCGGTGAGGGCCAGCCAGCACGTGAGGTACTGCTGCGGTTCGACGTAGGTGTAGCCGTTGTCCTGGTGCCACGGGAAACGCCGGGGCTTTTCCGGTTTCTTGTACACCGCCTGGTCCCAGTACAGGTTGACGTCGGGGCCGATCAGGTCGACGCACATGTCGACGATGGCGGGGTGCACGCTGAGCGCCCGCAACTGCTCGGACCGGGCGACCAGGTGGGGGCTGAAGGTGATGGCCCCGGTCTCGGCGATCGAGAACCGACCGTCCTTGACCTGCCGCAGGAAGGCATCGGCCTCGGCCTCGAGGCGGTCGACCTCTTGGCGCAGCTCGGCCGTAGCCGACGGGTCTAGAAGCCGGGGCAGCACGATGTAGCCGTGCTGGTCGTACTGGCGAACCTGCTCGCTATTGAGTGCGCCGAAAGGGCCGAGGTGGTCGAGCCATTCGAACTGGATGTTCCACGGATGGCGTTGCATTGCGCTCCTCGCTTGACGATAGGTCAGCCGACGGGGTGGAATGCGGGGCTTTCATGGCGGGCTTCAGCCGAGCTTCTCGGATCCTCCCTCGACGAGGTCGGGGGTCGTCAGGCCGAAGAGGTGGCGGGCGTTGCCGCCCACGATCAGGGCCTTGTCCTGCTCCGACAGGCCGGACTCCAAGAGCTGAGCCAGGATGTGGCTGATGCGGCGCCCGACCGGGGGCGAGTACAGGTCGGTGCCGAAGATGATCCGCTCCGCCCCGAACCGGTTGGCGAACGCCTCGATGAAGTCGGCGTTGTAGGCGAGACTCGTGTCGAAGAGCAGGTTCGGGCAGCGTTCCGCGACGGTGCCCGCCTCCTTGGTCCCCTCAAACGTCGAGAAGGCGTCGAGCACCAGCATTGGCACATTCGGGAAGGCCGCCCCCACCGACGCCACCTTCCAAAGCGCCTCGTCGCTTGACTCGGTCATGGCATGGATCAACGGGACCATCCCGAGCTCCGCCATCTGACCCACATACCGGGCGATCCACGGATTGTCCATCGAGACACCCTGGAAGCGGGCGTGGAAGCTGATCCCGGCCAATCGCAACTCGGAGGCGCATCGCTCGATCTCGTCGAAGCCGCGCTCGCGGTAGAGCGGCTCGACGACGCCCACCGCGACCGGGAAGCGGGAGGGTTCGCCGTCCCGGTAGGCCGCGATCCGGTCGTTCTCCCGGCGTGTATCGGCAATGCCATTGACCCGGCGGTAACCATGGCCGACGATGACCGCCGCTTGACGAACACCGCCAGCATCCATGATCCTCACCCGTTCCCGGCGCTCCTCGCTGTCCGAAGGGCTCCCGGTCGCCACGTCACCGGACAGGAACTCTCGGACATCGCCCACGTGGTGGTGGCAGTCGAAGACGTCGAGGATCACGGCCCGGGCGACGGGATCGGTACGGTGGGCGGAATCTCGTCTTTACAGCGCTCAAACATGACGATCACTTTGCGTCAGGCACTCAGCGCTGGGCCTCGTTCTGAAGCACCGAGCGATGGCGTCGAGGGCGTAGGCGACGGCTGTGTCGCTGTCCATGGCCTCTCCTTCGCCGCGCAGTTTCGTTCGCTGGCGATCTCGCGTGCAAAACCGGCGTCTTCTGGCAAAAACGAACCAAAGATCGCCAGATAACAAAAGATTCCGTAGTGGCGTTCGGCGCCACAACCATCGCCTGTTGCTGCGCTAGGACATCACCTCGGGCCTCCCTGCCAACAATCGACCGCCCGGGGCCGCCCTCGTCAGAACAGGTGCTGTCCACACTTAACGGCACGCTTCAAGGCGGACCGG
>JBPYFF010000187.1:0-2752 GCA_051984455.1 Acidimicrobiales bacterium
GGCGCAGGAACGGGCCACCGCCTCCTCGGCAATCTTCGACACCGAGTAGGTCGGGCAATGGGTGGCGTTGACGTCGCCGAGCGGATCGCTCTCTCCATAGACATGCTCGTAATCGTCGTGTGGCTTGTAAACGGAATGGGTGGACATTACGAGCGCAGCCTTGGCCCGCCGGCAATGAGCGAGGAGAAGGCCGGTGCCTTCCGCGTTCACGCGAATGGCCTCGTCATAGTCGAGCCCCGGCCCCTGAAAAGCGGCCAGGTGCACGATGTAGGTGAAGTCATCGGGCACACCACCGAAGGCGCCCGCGGCCAGATCGCAGACGACGGTCCGAACGCCGGCCGACTCCACCCGTTCCCGAGAACCTTCCGTCCCGAACCGGGCGATGCCCCACACCTCGTTGTCCCTGGCCAGGTAGGAGGCAAGGGGGAAGGCGATCTGGCCAGCGGGCCCAGTGATCAGGATCTTCTCATCGGCCAGCATGGTGACGCACGCTACCTGCACAGTCGGGCAGTAACGTCGGCGTCTGTGAAAGCCGTCCTCTGCAAGGCCTTCGGCCCGCCCGAGTCGCTCGTGCTGGAGGAAGTGGAAGATCCCACCGCTCCGCCCGGCCGCATCGTCGTCGACGTGGCGGCCTGCGCGGTCAACTTCCCCGATCTGCTGATGATCCAGAACCTGTACCAGTTCAAGCCGGACCTGCCGTTTTCGCCCGGGGGCGAAGTGGCCGGGATCGTCAGTGAAGTGGGCGAAGGGGTGACAGGGATTGGCGTCGGAGATCGGGTGCTCGGGTCCACCGGCTGGGGCGGATTGGCCGAGAAGGTCGTCCTCGATGCCCGGTCCGTCATTGCCGTGCCGGACGGCATCGACCTCCTCCATGCCTGCGGGTTGCTTTACGCCTACGGCACGGCCTACCACGCCCTGGCCGATCGGGCCGCGCTCCAACCAGGTGAGACCCTTCTGGTGCTCGGCGCGGCGGGAGGCGTCGGTCTGGCCGCGGTCGAGCTGGGCGCGGTGATGGGAGCAACCGTCATCGCGGCCGCATCGAGCAAGGAGAAGCTCGAGCTGTGCCAGGACTACGGCGCCACCATGGCCATCAACTACGCCACCGAGGACCTGAAGACGCGAGTGCGGGACCTCACCGGCGGGGCCGGTGCCGACGTCGTCTACGACCCGGTCGGCGGGCCTTACAGCGAGGCAGCGCTTCGATCGACCGCGTGGAACGGCCGCTTCCTCGTCATCGGCTTCGCAGCCGGCGACATCCCGAAGATCCCGCTGAACCTTCCACTGCTCAAGGGATGCAGCGTGGTCGGTGTGTTTTGGGGCGCGTTCGCGGGGCGGGAACCCGAGCGGCATCGTCAGAACATCGCCGAGCTCCTGCGGCTGTGGCAGGAAGGCAAGCTGCGTCCTCACGTCTCGTCCACCTACCCCCTGGAACGGGCGCCCGAGGCGATCCGGGAACTGGCTGACCGCAGGGCCAAGGGCAAGGTGGTCGTGACGACAGGTACCGATGCCTGACAAGGCAGACAAGGGAGTCGCCATTCAGACCTCAGGTCGAGAGGTGGTGATTACCAGCCCGGACAAGGTCTTCTTCGACGAACGGGGCGAGACCAAGCTCGATCTCGTCCATTACTACCAGTCAGTCGAGGGCCCGCTCCTTGCGGCCATGGGCGGCCGTCCGGTCCTCTTGCAACGTTTTCCGAACGGGGCGAGCGGTTCGTCTTTCTTTCAAAAGCGCGTCCCTGAGTCGCGGCCGGATTGGCTTCAGACGACGATCGTCAGCACGCCGAACGGCACGACATCTCAGGCGCTCGTGGCCGCCGATCTGGCTCACGTCCTGTGGGCAGTGAACCTGAACTGCCTCGGCTTCCACGTGTGGCCCAACCAGGCGGCCGATCCCGAGCACGCCGACGAACTTCGCCTCGATCTGGACCCTTCGCCCGACGTCACTTTTCCCATGGTGCGGGAGGCGGCCGTCGAGGTCCGGGCGTTGCTGGATGAGGCCGGCATCGAGGGCCGGCCCAAAACAACGGGGAACCGTGGCATTCATGTCTACGTCAGGCTGCAACCGCGGTGGACGTCATATGAGGTGCGATCGGCCGCGGTCGCGGTCGCGCGCCAGCTCGAACGCCGCCGGCCCCACCTCATCACCGCGGCATGGTGGAAGGAGGAGCGGGGCCGCCGGGTGTTCGTCGACTTCAATCAGAACGCCCCGCACAAGACGATTTTCGGCGCCTGGTCGGTGCGGGCCCGGCCGGGCGCGCAGGTGTCGACACCATTCTTCTGGGAAGAGCTGGAGAGCATCCATCCCGACGACCTGACCATTGCGACGGTGCCGGCTCGGGTCGAAGAGTGGGGTGACCCGTGGGCCGGGATGACCACCGACGCCCAGTCGCTCGAGCCGCTGCTCGCCCTTCATGAACGTGACCGGGCCGCCGGAATCCCCGACGCGCCATGGCCGCCCGTCTATCCCAAGATGCCGGGTGAACCGCCCCGCGTGGCGCCGAGCCGGGCCCGCAAGCCAGATGGCTAAACGCGCTAAACGGGCTGAACGGGTGGTACCGAGTCGAGGCCCAGCGCCTGTTCGAGTGCCGCCATCGTCCGCAGCACGACCAGGTCGCCGTGCTGAGGACCCACCAGCTGAAGGCCAACCGGCAACCCACCGGGGCTGAAGCCGGCACACACCGTCCCGGCCGGCGACCGGGTCAGGTTGAACGGATAGGTGAACCGGACCCAGTTGAGATCCGGCTCCCCGTTG